>JBGCDY010000870.1:0-6903 GCA_045105835.1 Chitinophagales bacterium | reverse complement strand
CAATTACTTCTGCATTGACACTTCTTTCCATGTCTGTCACCTCCTCAGGACGTTCATCTATCAGCAAGATAATCAAGTAGGCCTCAGGGTGATTCTTGGCAATGGCATTGGCAATATCTTTCAATAAGAAAGTTTTACCTGTCTTGGGTTGTGCTACAATCAGTCCTCTTTGTCCTTTACCAATAGGAGTGAAGAGGTCAATCGTACGTGTAGAGTAAAGTGTGGGGTCTGTTATCAAGTTGAATTTCTCCAACGGAAATAACGGAGTTAGGTAATCAAAAGGAATACGATCTCTTACTTCCTCAGGGCGTTTACCATTGATGGTTTCGACCTTCAATAAAGCAAAATATTTCTCGCCTTCTTTTGGAGGGCGAATCGCTCCTCGAACAGTATCACCTGTTTTTAGACCGAAAAGTTTGATTTGAGAAGGAGATACATAAATATCATCGGGAGAAGTGAGGTAGTTGTAATCGGCAGAACGTAAGAATCCATAGCCATCACTCATCATCTCTAAGACACCTTCGCCTTGGATAACGCCATCAAACTCTATATTGAAAACATCTTTTTTGTTATAACGGATGTCGTCCCTAGAGCTTCTGCTTTCTCGTCCCTCACGATTTCTATCCCTTGATTCACGAGGTTCTCTATCTTTTCTATCTCTTGAGGGTTCACGAGATTCTCTGTCTTTTCTATCTCTTGGTTCACGAGGTTCACGCGAATCTCGATCTTTATCTTTTGACTCACGGTTGTTATCGTGGTCTTTAGATTTATCTATTACTTTTCTTTCTTTGCGTTCTCTCTCTTGTGGAACAGCAATTTCTTGGGTTTCCTCAACAACCTCTTGTGTTGGCTGCTGAACAGTTTCTTCTGTTGTTGGTTTGTTTTCGGATTTTTTCTTCTTGAGACTGGTTTTGGAAGGAGTGCGAGTTTTTGGTTGTTTGGTGTTGGTAAGCTCCTTTGGTTCTTCTACTTCCATTGGTGCTTCAACATCAACATTGGCAGGAGGGGATATTTTGGCTTGTCGGTCCAAAATCTTAAAGATTAAATTCTTTTTGGTTAATCTTTGGTAACTATCAACCTGAAAACTCTCTGCAATATCTTTCAGTTCGGGAACCAGCATCTCATTCAGTTGCAGAATGTCGTACATACGGATATGATTTTAAACAATTGAAATGAACATACTTGTTTGATGTGATTAAAAAGGGGTTGAATATTATTCAATATAATATTGTGATTGTTTGTTGCTAAGTTGTGTTGGATAATTTGATACAGACGGTGTGGTTGAGAAATATAAGGAGACATTTGTATTGGAAATGCAAACTTAAAATCTAAAAAACAAAATCAAATTTAAAGAAGCGTTGATTTATAGGTGATTATAATCTAATTTGGTTTGATTTGTTTCTAAAATTTTGTCTGTGTTGGAATCTGGTGCAATATTACAGCAAGTTTTTGGAAATACCAATTAAAAACGTAATAATTTAAGCAATATTACTATCAATTGCAGATTCTATGCCAAATGTTTTTTTTGATGTCCTGAACTTAGGCTATCTTTGTAAGTGCTTTACTATAAAGCCAAACATACAAAAGCTAAGATAGTTTTATCTTATAATAGTTTACTGATTTTTTAAAATAACGTTTCAAAATGAAGAAATTTTTGCAATTTTTTGTTGCCTTGATAATTGTTGGAAGCATGACAGCTTGCCAATCCGCTCCTGATGCACCCAAAGCAGATGCTAAGGAGGTCAAAGAAGCACCTGCTCCTGCCAAGACTGCTGGACAGGAATTTCAGATGGATACAGAGCAAAGTTCTGTGACTTTCATAGGTACTAAGCCTGTTGGGCAACATACTGGAGTAATCAGATTTGCAGAAGGAAGTAACCTTACTGTTATTAATAATGCCGTCACGTCAGGGAAATTTGATATGGATTTGACCAGTTTTCAAATTACGGACATAGAAGGTGAAGGTGCTCAAAAGCTTGCTACACATTTACAAAGTGCTGACTTTTTTGATGTAGCACAGTTTCCCGCTGCAAGTTTTGAGATTACGAGTGTGAAGCCTTCAAATCCTGATCCAAATGCAGAGAACAAGATGGCTGCAAGGGCTACTCATACGGTGTCAGGTAATTTGACATTGAAGGGAGTGACGAAAGGGATTGATTTTCCTGCTGTTTTGAAGATTGAAGCAGATGGTGTGAAAGGTATGGCTAATTTTAACATTGACCGAACTGAGTGGGGCTTAACTTATGGTAACGATAAATCTTTGGGTGATCGTTTTATTAATCCTCAGGTGAATATCGAGTTGAAAATTATGACTGCAAAAGCGATGTAGGATTTGATTTTTGATGGAATGAAAAAAGACAGCTTTTTCTTTTGGGGAAAGGGCTGTCTTTTTTTTGTGCAATTTGTTACGACTATTTTTGAGCTTCAATAAATAGAAGTGTACTTACTACTTCCTAAACTCCTCCAACACCCCCTTATAAACCCTCAAAGCCCTTTCTCTCGCCATTTTATGCTCAACAATTGGCTGTGGATAATCCAAACCATCAAACTCTTCCACCCACTTTCTCACATACACCAACTCCTTATCAAACTTCTTTAACTGCGAAGTAGGATTAAAAATTCGAAAATAAGGAGCCGCATCACAGCCCGTACTTGCAGCCCATTGCCAGCCGCCATTGTTTGAAGCCAATTCAAAATCCAGTAATTTTTCGGCAAAATAAGCCTCGCCCCATTGCCAAGAAATAAGGAGGTGTTTGACCAAAAAACTGGCGACTACCATACGCACCCGATTGTGCATCAAACCTGTGGCATTCAGTTCACGCATACCCGCATCTACGAGGGGGTCACCCGTTTTTCCCTGACACCATTTCTCGAATTCTGCTTCATTGTTTCGCCACGGAATATTTTCGTAGGCAGGTTTGATGGATTTGCGGACGGCGTGGGGGAAATGGTAGAGAATGGCTTGGTAGAAATCTCGCCAAATCAATTCGTTGAGCCAACCTGCGCTTAGTTTCATGCCTTTGGCTGCCATTTTGCGGATGCTGATGGTGCCGAATCGGAAATGGACACTTAGTCGTGTGGTATGGTTTTTTGCAGGGTAATCTCTTAATTCCTTGTATTCATCCAATAGGCTTTCGTCTAAATCTATTGAAGGGAAATCGGTATCGGTTTCTTCAAAGCCGAGGTCGGATAGAGTGGGGAAGTGGAGTGGTTTTGTTTCGTGGAAGTTATTGGAGTGGAGGGCGGATGGGTGGATTAGGGGCGGGTTTTCTTTGTAGGCGATGAGCCATTTTTTGCTGTATGGGGTGAAGACAGTATAGGGTTTGCCATCTTTTTTGACGACCTCACTTTTCTCAAAAATCACATGGTCTTTGCATCCTTTGAAGGGGATGTCGTGGGATTGAAGGAGTTCGTAGATGGCTTTGTCTCTTTTTGGGGCATAGGGTTCGTAGTCCCGATTGGTATAGACTGCACCTATTTCATATTCTTTCAAAAGTTCTTTCCATACTTCAATGGGCTTGCCGTGTTTGACCAATATACTTGTGCCTTTTTTTATGGCATCTTCTTGAAGGCGAGACAATTCACGGTGTATGAAGTGAACCCGCCTGTCCTGCTTGTTGTCGAGTTGGTCGAGAATATTGGTGTCGAATATGAATAAAGGGAGAACAGGCAAATCATTGTCAAGGGCTTTAGATAGGGCGGTGTTGTCGTCCCATCGAAGGTCACGGCGAAACCAGTGTATGGCTATTTTCATTTTTGAAGCTTATATGGTTTTGGATAACAGAATGAATTCCATTCTACTTTTGATGTAATAAACAGTGAGTGAAAACAGTTTGAAGGGGAAATGGTTTAAATAAGGCGAAAATGTTATTTTTGCAGCCGTTTTTCTAATACTGCATCAATAGCGAGGGGTTTAAAACCCCTCGCTATTGATGCTTAATTGCATCGACTTCTTATGACACAAGATTTTGAAGAGGAATCAAATTCAAGCCTTAATCCCGAATCTCCAAAAAAGAAAAGTTCTTTTTGGAAAATACTTTTGTTGTTTACTGCTTTTGGCTTGATTGCAGGAGCAGGTTTTGGTTGGTCGTTTTACCAAAAAATCTACGCCCCCAATGTGACCGATAACAATGGACAAGCACACGATTTGCTGATTCCAACAGGGGCGACTTATGACCAAGTGAAAGGGATATTGAAGGGTAAGGGAATATTGAAGGATGTGGAAGCTTTTGATTGGGTGGCAAAACAAATGAATTATCCCAACAAGATTTACCCTGGGCGTTATGTTGTGAAGTCAGGGTGGGGAAATCGAACCTTAGTGACCAAACTTCGTCGAGGCGAACAAGAGCCCTTGAACATCATTGTCAATAATATACGCACGAAGGCACAATTGATTGATTTGGTGGAAAGTCAATTAGAAGCAGATTCAACTGAGTTGGTGAATTTGCTGAACGACGATGCTTATTTGCGCTCCAAAGGTTTTGACAAAGAGAGTGTGATGGCGGTGTTTATTTCGGATACTTATCAATACAATTGGAATACAAGTGCGGAACAGTATTTTGAACGGGCTTTGAAGGAATACAAAAAGTTTTGGTCGAATGAGCGCAAGGTGAAGGCGGACAAGCTGAAATTTACGCCTATTGAGGTGACTTCATTGGCTGCAATTGTGGAGGAAGAGGCTGCAAAAAATGACGAGATGCCCCGCATTGCAGGGGTGTATGTCAATCGTTTGAAGACTCCAGGTTGGCGATTGGATGCCGATCCAACTTTGAAGTTTGCTTTGGGAAATTTTGAACTCAAACGAATTTTGGATATTCACAAAGAGGTGGATTCTCCTTACAATACCTACAAAAACGATGGTTTGCCGCCTGGTCCGATTCGGATTCCTTCAAAAATTGCTTTGGATGCGGTTTTGAATGCAGAAGCCCATGAGTACATGTTTTTCTGTGCAAAAGAGGATTTTTCGGGCTACCACAATTTTGCGAAAAGTTATAGTACGCATATTTTGAATGCCAAACGCTATCAGAAGGCTCTGAATGAAAGAAAGATTTTTAAATAAACCAAAAGTATGAATCCTGACAATCGTTATATCATTGGTGCTCCTGAAGGTTATACGCCTCACATTGCCTGTTTGGTGAGCATGATGAATTATGCCAGAATAACGACAAAAGAAGCAGTTCGAGACTTGACAGTAACAGAGTTGGATTATTATATGGATGAAAAAAGCAACTCCATTGGAGCTTTGCTTCAGCATATAGCTGCGGTGGATTTTGTGTACTATCTTTTGACTATTGAAGAAAGAGAGGAAAGAAACATGACCAAAGTAGAAACTGAAAAATGGGGAGCAGCTTTGGATTTGGGAGATAGGGGACGAAAAGAGTTGAAGGGAAAAACCTTGGAGGAGATTTTTGAATTGATGGACAATCAACGAGCGAAAACGTTGAAAGCATTGAAGGAAAAAGACGATGAATGGCTACTCAAAGCCACCAGATATTCTTCCGAAAGTGAAGGGAAATGGAACAATTACTGGAAGTGGTTTCATGTACTTGAAGATGAAATCAATCACCGAGGACAAATTCGCTTGATGCGAAAAAGATTGCCGAAAAGGTGATTTGTAGATTGGTGACTGGCGACTAATTATTAGTTACTTGTAAATATTTGCTAAGTAAAGTTTTAAGCCTAATAACCAGTCACCAACCCACTAATCACTATATTAATGTTTGAAGTGACGCAATCCTGTAAAAATCATGGTCACACCCAATTCATTGCATTTGTCAATCACCTTGTTGTCACGAATCGAACCGCCAGGTTGAACGATGGCTTTGATGCCATATTCATGTGCCAATTCTACATTGTCAGGGAAAGGGAAGAAAGCATCTGAAATGAGAACCGTTTTGCCGAGTTCTTCACGAATGTAAGCTTCCAAACCTTCTGGCGCACCAGTGTATTCGTTGGTCAAATTCTCCCCACACTTTTCGAGAGCCAATTTTGAAGCCACCAAACGGTTGGGTTGTCCTGCGCCCATGCCCAACAATTGCAGCATGTCACCTTTTCTTCTGACCACTACAATAGCATTGGATTTGATATTGGAAATGGCTTTCAGCCCAAACTCTACCAAATCGTTGGGAGCGTCAATAGAAGCAGTCGTTACGGTTTCGATTTTGGAGTGCAATTGGTCGTCCAAGTCTTGTACCAAAAGCGAACCGTTCATGTAGCGGATGTCTTTGCCTGTTCGAGGAGCATTCACATCATAAGCAATGACCCGCAAGTTTTTGTGCAATTGAAGGTACTCCAATGCTTCATCTGTAAAGGATGGCGCAACAACGACTTCAACGAATTTTCGCTGACTCGCTTTTTTCTCCAAGCCTAAAAATTCTACTGTAGATTTCTCCAATTTTTGATTGAAAGCAATGATAGAACCGAAGGCTGAAATTGGGTCACCTGCCCATGTTTGCTCCAAAACAGTGCGTTGGTCTGTGCCTTCACACAATCCACAAGGATTGCTGTGTTTGATGACCGAACAAGCCGTTCTATTCAGGGTTCTGACAGATTCAATCGCTCCGTGAATGTCCAAAATATTGTTGAAAGACAAGGCTTTGCCGTGCAAAATATCCATGTCATATAGCGAATTGGGTGCGCCGACTTCTTTGAAGTAAAGGGCTGATTGGTGAGAATTTTCACCATATCGAAGCGTTTTGCCGCCTGTGAAGGACAAACGCAAAGACTCTTTTCCAAGTGATTTGTCCATCGCCTGGGCAATCATTGCATCATAATCTGCAGTGTGATTGAAGGCGATTCGCATCAATTCGTGGCGGAGTTCGTAGGTCAATGCACCATTTGCGGCTTCCACTTCTGCAATGATGGCTTCATAGCTACTGGGGTCGGTGATGGTCGCTACGTATT
>JBGCDY010000869.1:0-3241 GCA_045105835.1 Chitinophagales bacterium | reverse complement strand
CCAAATCATGGATGTATTTCCTGAGGGTTATGATACATTGGTTGGCGAAAAGGAGTCGCACTTTCGGGTGGTCAAAAACAAAGGGTAACACTTGCTCGAACCTTATTGGAGTCCACAGATATTTTGGTTTTGGACGATTCTACCTCGGCTGTAGATACAGAGACTGAGTACAATATCCAGATGGCTTTAAAAGAAAGAGTGAAGGATAAAACGACCATTATTATCGCCCACAGAATCACTGCTGTCCAGCGTGCCGACAAAATTATTGTCATCGAAAAGGGAAAAATCACAGCGGAGGGTAGCCATTATGAATTGGCTCAAAAAGAAGGTTTTTATCGAAATATCTATGAAGTGCAGGCTGCAATGGAAGCGGAATTGTAGTGATTAGTAGATTGGTGACTCGTGACCCGTAACCCGTAACTGGTTTTCAAACCATTCAGCACGGGATTAATTGATAATTCAGTGCTAGATAAACAAACAACACAATCAACAACAAGAAATGCAACAATATAAACAATCAGAAGATGAACAGTTTAAAGACGTGGGCGCACTGCTCCCGTTTTTAAAACGCATATTCTCGTATGCGATGAGTTATAAAAGTATGTTTCGGGGATTCATCATCTCCGTAGTTTTGGTCGCTATCAGCGATGCCATATTTCCAACAATATGGATGTTTTTTTTAGACGATGCAATTACTCCACTCGTTGAGATTTATCAAAAAAGCTGGGCAGAGGGCATTACCCCCGAACCCGATTGGAGTGGACTTTGGCTGTATGGAGGCTTGTTTTTAGCCAACGGTATATTTCAGGTAATCTGCGTCTATTACTTCATCAAATTTGCGGGCTATATCCAAGAAAGTGTGATGTATGACCTCCGCAAAGAAATGTTCCAAAAGCTTCAAAACCTCTCCTTTTCTTATTACGACAAATCAGCTTCGGGCTGGCTTTTGTCCAGAATCACCTCTGATACAGAGAGAGTAGTAGAATTGATTTCGTGGGGATTTTTGGAGTGTATATGGGGAGTCACGATGATTACCATTTGCTTGTCTATTATGTTTTTCTTCAATTGGCAATTGACGCTCATCGTATTGATTGCTATTCCAGTATTGGTGGTTATTTCGGTCAAAATCAGAATGTTGATTTTGAAGTATTCCCGCCAAGCACGTAAAATCAACAGTGAATTGACCGCTAGTTTTACAGAACACAACAATGGTGTGCAAGTGAACAAAATTACGGCGCAAGAAGAAAGAGTGAGCGGAGAATTTAGAACATTGAGCAACAAGATGAGAAAGTCCTCCTTTATGGCACAGTACTACACTGCAATGTATTTGCCTCTGGTAATTTTTATCGGTTCGGCAGCAGCTGGGATGGTGCTGTTTTTTGGCGGAAAAATGGCTTTGGCAGTGCCTGCGGGCATCACAATTGGTACTTTGGCGGCTTTCTTTAGCTATGCTACACAGATATTTATCCCGATTTTGGATATTGCTCGATTTTACGCTTTGGCGCAGGGCAGCTTGTCGGCAGGGGAACGTATTTTTTCGCTAATTGACGAAGAAGTGACCATCAAAGACCAAGAAGGCGCAAGTGATTTTGAAGAAATAAAAGGTCAGATTGAATTTGAAAATACTCGATTTGAATATGTGGAAGGTAAGGTAGTTTTGCCAAACTTCAATCTAAAAATTGAAGCAGGTAAGTCCATTGCGCTTGTGGGAGCAACGGGTGCAGGTAAAACAACGGTCATTAATTTGGTTTGTCGTTTTTATGAACCCACAAGTGGCGTACTCAAAATTGATGGAGAAGACTACTTGACCAAATCCTTGCAGAGCCTTCGTTCTCAATTGGGTATCGTACTCCAAACACCTCACTTGTTTTCGGGAACGGTTCGGGACAATGTGAAATTTGGACGACAGGAATCAACAGATGAAGACATTATTGCAGCCTTGAGACTTTTGGGTGCAGAGGATTTTGTGAAACGTTTGGAGGAAGAAGTTGGTGAAGGTGGCGAAAAACTCTCGATGGGTGAACGCCAATTGATTTCTTTTGCCCGTGCGGTTTTGACCGACCCTCGTATCTTGATTATGGACGAAGCTACTTCTTCGATTGATACCTTGACAGAAGCCCGTATTCAGGCAAGTATCGAACAGATGATTCAAGGTCGTACTGCGCTGATTATCGCTCACCGCTTATCAACTATCAAAAATTGTGACCGTATTTTGGTGATGCGTCAGGGAGAGATTATTGAAGATGGCAATCATCAGGAATTGATGCGTTTGAAGGGACATTATTATGGACTTTATACGAAGCAGTTGGAGAAAGAGAGTTTGGTGAAGGAGGAGGTGGTTTCGGAATAATGGATTTTTATTGAAGTAGAAAAGCCCCGAAACCTGCATGATTTTGGGGCTTTCTTGCTTTTATTCACCACTTATTGTATTTCAGTATTAGACTCCCAAACCACTCGAACAACCATCGCTTTACTTCCATCTGGATTATCCATAAGACTTCTCGCTGCTATGACACCTCCAAGATTCTGATAAAATTGAAGTGCTTTCCCATTTTGTTGATACACCAATAAATAGAAACGCTTGTCTGGGAAATTTTCGAAACTCCATTTTGCAGCCGCTTTCAGCAAAATCGTGCCAATACCTTGACCCTGCAATCGAGTAGATACGTGTATATTATCCAAAAGACTCCCGAAATGAGGGTCTTCATTTCCAACTACACAAGCAAAACCACAGGCTTGTCCATTGAGTTCTGCCAATAGAATGTGTTGATTTGGTCTTGCTTCTTCAAATCTTTTTGTCCAAACTTGTAGCCTTTCCTCTTCCACTTGATGATTTAAATAATCATCAGACAATATCCCCCTATAATGTTGTTGCCAACTTTTAGCATGAAGTTGGGCAATTGTTGAAACATCTTCAACTGTTGCGATTCGTATTTGTACCATGTTTTTAGTAACACACTATTCCAAATCACAGTTCTAAGTATTTACTTATTTTTATCAAATTTATTAGTGCTTATGCGAATTATTTTATTAACTTCCCGTATGCGCCTACGCACATGCGTGAGTGCACGCACGACTACAAAATTTTTCTGCATAATCACTATTGAAGTATTTCAAATAGGCATAAATACTTTTTCTCATAGAACAAAAAGATAAGATTCATTATCTTTAGCCAAACAAACAATTCAGCTATGCAAACAAGGAGCTTTTGGGGGTGGGGGTACAATGAATACGATATCCC
>JBGCDY010000868.1:0-2360 GCA_045105835.1 Chitinophagales bacterium | reverse complement strand
GGATTTTGTGGTGTCGAGGCTATGCCTTATAGCTGTCAAGTTAAAGAGAAATCTTGTTTATTAACCCTGAAAGTGTTTTAGCAATAGCACGGGGCAACGCCCTGTGTGTCAAGTATAAATGTACATTAGCCCTGAGGGGGCGTAAGCATTCCGCTATCCTCTTTGCTTAGGCCCTTTCAGGGCTGGTATTTCCTTTTTTGCTTCGTAGGGCGATGCCCCACGCTATTGCTTTTGCCCCTTTGGGGCATCTTACACCTCTTTCTGCTTCTTAGCTTGACGGCTATGGGCTACGCTACGCCCTTTATGAAAATCTTATTTGTACTGAGTTCTACAAATAGTGTCGCAGCGATGCTGCTGCAATAGTAAACTATTTCGATTACAGGGTAATGAAGTTAGAAATTGAAGCAAAACTAAATAAAAAAGTGGACTATTCAAAAAGTTGAAAGTGGTTGCTTATGGTAGTCCAGATATGGTTTACCTTTGAAGTGAATTAAGAATAGAAGTCTCTACAACATCTATTTTTGATTGAAGAACAATGTTTCAGTATAAAATCTTCTTTTCTTTTTTTTTCTGGATTAATATAAAGGCAAGGCTTCCTAATTTAATGGCAGAATTTTGGTTTTGGTTATCTCAGTTCTGTCTTTTAGGACCTTGCCTTTTTTAGACAAGAATTTGTGTTTCGGAAGAATTTTTTAGAGCGTGAATTTCAATCCTTCTATAAGGGCGAATTCGTTCGACCTGTGCCTTTAAAACGTTTTTTTCGGTAGCGGCAGTTTTAACCACCGAAGGTATAGTGTGGAAAAAGATTTGATTTGAAAAAATGGCAGAAATTATTCATTTTGGCGATTCTCCAAAATAAATAAATCTTGTAGAGTGTGTCAGCGATTGAAATCGCTGTTACCGAAAAATATTAAAAACCTCAAAATCTCAATACCAAAAATATGACAACAACACTTCAAAGACCTGGCTTAAACGAGTCAAGTGAATATTTCAGACTGTATATCAACAAAGTAGCAGGAAACGATATTATTGCTGCATTGTCGGAAGGACAAAAAACGGTAGAAGAATTTTGCCGCCAAATTCCAGCCGAAAAGTGGGACTTTCGCTATGCAGAAGGAAAGTGGACGATTCGAGAAGTCTTAGCGCATTTGATTGATACCGAAAGAATAATGGCATATAGAGCCTTGCGGATTGCTCGAAACGATAAGACCCCAATGCCTGGTTTTGAACAAGACGATTACACCCCATACTCCAATGCCAACAACCGAAGCTCTGAATCTTTATTGGCTGAATACATGGCAGTTAGAGCATCGACCTTGGCTTTGTTCCTGAATTTTGATGAGGAAATGTTTTGCAGAATAGGAACTGCAAGCGGTCATCCTGCCTCTGCAAGGGCATCGGCATACATCATCGCAGGACATGAAATCCATCATTTGGCAATCATAAAAGAAAAATATTTATAAAACAACCGAAATGCAAGCACTCATACACAGCTTAGAACAGCACCTTCAAAGCGTTCCTTCAAAACTTCAAAAAATCAACCTAGAGCTTTTGGCGCACAAGCCACAGCCCAACAAATGGTCGAAAAAAGAGATTTTAGGGCATTTGGTGGACTCTGCTCAAAACAATTTACGACGGTTCATAGAAATACAATTCAGTGTTGGAGCCTACCAAATCATTGGCTATGCTCAAGATGATTTGGTGAGAATCAATGGCTACCAACAAATGCCTATTCAGGAAATCATGCAATTGTGGCTCACACTCAATCGTCAAATTGTACGGGTTTGGAAGACTTTGCCTCTTGAAAAACTCCCTTCAAAGGTGCTGAACACAGACGGAACAGAAAGTACACTTGAATGGTGGGTGGTGGACTATGTTCGTCATTTGGAGCATCACCTTCAACAAATTTTTGAAGAAGTAAATACTGCCATTGAAGTGCCTGAAAGTACTTCGAAAGAGCAGTTTATCCAAGAAAATTTCCAAATTGGAGTGGCTGAAGCGATGGCAAAATTGAAGACTCGAAAGGATGGTCAATTTTTCTTAGAAACACTGGAACATGGCAGTATGAGTGTGGAAATCTACCAACCCCAAAAAATAGATTTGCAGCAGCCCCACAAACAGGACGAACTTTATGTGGTATATAGTGGGAGTGGGACATTCTACAATGATGGGGTGCGGCATCCTTTCAAAACGGGGGACGTGTTGTTTGCGCCAGCAGGGGTAGAGCATCGTTTTGAAGACTTTACAGAAGATTTCATTACTTGGGTGATTTTTTTTTTATTTTAAGGAGGTGAGGCACAAAAGCCCGCTCACCAAGCCTTCATTGCAGAAAAAGATGCCTATCAAATCTCTGCAAATGA
>JBGCDY010000867.1:0-3009 GCA_045105835.1 Chitinophagales bacterium | reverse complement strand
AGCATTCAGTTACCCTCCTTTGCTTTCGCCCTTTCAGGGCTGGTATCTTTTTTTTACTTCGTAGGGCTATGGGCTTCGCCCCACGCTATTGCTTGAACCCCGTTGGGCTTACTATTGCAACCGATTTGTCACACACTCATTTCTTTTTCATAGCTGCTTTCCAGACCTTTCCAGGTTCAGTCAAGTTGTAGTCCCAATCTTTGAGAAGCATTGGAGACCATTGTGGATCGAATACCCACACACAATAAGAAATCCCCTTTTTTGCAGCATACTCAGTGATAGCCGACACATAAGAGGAGTCACTAATGACGGGAATGTGAGCGCCTTCATCGCCTTCCTCACAATAGCCTATTTCTGTCAATATCACAGGGTAATGATCCGCTACATGACCGAAATCTGCTTCCCAATGACTTTCCCAAGGTTGTTCCCTTTTTTGGGGGTAGGGGTGGCTAACATAGGCGATTCCTTCCGCATTTATCGGACTTTCCACCACCTCAGTTAGGTCATAAGCCCAGTTAAAACCCGCCACAAGTGGAATGTTTTTAGCTCCGTTTGCCCTGACGATGATGATGAGTTCCTCCATAATTTCTTTCCATTGATTCCATGAACAAATACCAAATTTTCCGCTCGACAAAGTAGGCTCGTTGAAGAGTTCGAGCATCGCAACATTGGAGTTGTCACCATACCTTTTAGCGATTTCAATCCAAAATTCGTAGGTCTCTTTTTTAGTCGTATTGTACATCGGATGTTGAAAAATTTCGGATCGAAGATTGCCGATACTGTGCCAGTCCAAAATAACATAGAGTCCTTCTTTTTTAGCCATTTCGATTCCATCGTCCAACAACTGAAAATAGGCTACCTCTCCCCTTTCTCTCCAAGCCTTAGGATGAATGGGAAACCTGACCATGTTGGCATCCCAACTTTTGATTTGGCGAAAATATTCTTGGTTCCAATGACCATCCTTTTCGAGCTTATCAGGATCACTTGTATCCAATGCTTTAAAAACGATTGTTTCTCCGTTTTCAGTAACGAAATGATTGTCTTCTACCTTGACCCAAGGCAAATCCTGAGCATAGATTGAAGTGCTGAAAACAAATGCGATGAGTAGCTTCAGTAAGTTGTTTGTCACCATGGTTTTTTATTTTTTTGCAGAAATGTGGTAAAATATTTTACAGTTTATCAGGTGAATACCACTATTCCTTTCAAAAAAATAATAGTGGTATGTTAGTTAAAAGGAGAGTTCAGGTTGTTTTTACTATTATTAATGGTCAAAAATAATTGATGAGTAAAAAGAAAAAATAATATGACCGCCTTAATTCTCCTTTTGAAAAACTTCCCCTTACTTGTCCCAACTTCTTGGGAATCCTACAAAAATAAATTCACATTTTTCGGGTTGAACATCCTCCTCCCCTCTTCAAAGGAGATATAAAGAGTGTATATTTATTTCTTCCGCATTCCTTGGTGAGGCTGGGGGGGTATGATTAGCAAAAAAATTGTTTAGTAACGAATGAAAATTAAAATAAAAAAACTACTTCTTGTTCAGATAGTTGAGGATTTCAAATGCGGAACTTATTTTTTGAGCGTTACTTAGGTTATTTTTTTACCCTTGCAAAGAGGAATTCTACGTCAGTTTTTAGTTGGGTAGGGGGTTAAAATCAAAGAATTTCATAAAAAAACTCCTCTGTTAATTTGACAAAATATATAAAATGTTTAAATTTGACCAACCAACAATTGGTAGACCAATCACTGATTCTCCAATTCAAAATCAAACTCTACATAAGACTAAGATTTTTTTTAACCTTAAAGTTTGTAGCGAAAAATACTCCTTTTAGGTTATAGGTGAACCTATTTGGCTAAGAACCACCAAATATATATTCGTTCTATTTTTTAAAAAAAAATTAAAATACCAAATTCTTTTACAATAGCAATTAACCAAACATTTATGACTAACAAAATACTTACAACAAAAATTATCCTGTTTTGTACCTTGTTTATTGCTGTCATGTTATTCGACAATAACACTGCTACAGCACAAACAACAGTCACATTTGGGACAAGTACGAGTTCCTCAAGTTCAAGAGGACCTGTGCAGATAGCAGGGGGAAGCTCTAGTGTGGTTTCAACAACATTTAATCAAGTTTATACTGCTGCGGAATTGGCAGCAGCAGGAATAGCATCTGGTAGTTCAATAACAGAATTACAATGGGACTTACAATCTACTAACATTATTGATGGAACTGGTGATGCCTCCTTTAAGATTTATGTCAAAAACTCCTCTGCAACAAGTGCAACGGCAGGTACTTGGGGGGACATTATTTCAGGATCAACATTGGTATTAGACAGAACCTTTAATTCAACAGATAATTTTCCAGGCTCAAAAGGCTATATGGCTTTTCCCTTAACGACCGCCTTTGATTATACAGGTGGGGCGCTTGAAATCGCAGTTCATTGGGATATGTCTGGGATTACACCTACGGGTGCAAGTGTTTTTAATAATGATGGTGCCATTAAATGGCGTTGGGAAGCTACTACAGAAAATTTAGTAGCGAAGAAAACATCCAGTTCTCCCATCACAAGTGGTTCAAGTGTAAGCCTTGCAAATAAAGAAAGGGCAAATATGCAGCTTGTTTATATCACTTCTGGTGGTAGTGGAGGCACACCTGAAACAGTTGCTATTGGAGCAGGGACTTCAAGTTCAAGTTCGAGAGGACCTATTCAAGTTGCAGGTGGCAGCTCTACCGTGGTTACAACAGCATTCAATCAAGTTTATACTGCTGCGGAATTAGCAGAAGCAGGAATAACGTCTGGTAGTTCAATAACAGAATTACAGTGGGATTTACAATCTACTAACATTATTGATGGAACTGGTGATGCTTCTTTTAAGATTTATGTGAAAAATTCTTCTGCAACAAGTGCAACGGCAGGTACTTGGGGGGACATTATTTCAGGATCAACATTGGTATTAGACAGAACCTTTAATTCAACAGATAATTTTCCAGGCTCAAAAGG
>JBGCDY010000866.1:0-5024 GCA_045105835.1 Chitinophagales bacterium | reverse complement strand
TAGAGCCTATGCCATGATTGAATAAATCCTTGATAATCTTAGTGAAACAACATAAAACCCAAAAAGGCTTTGAAGTTTATACACTTCAAAGCCTTTTTTCATTGAAGCAAAGAACAACTTTACTTCGCTTCAATAATGAGTGTTCACTAATCCTTAAATTTTGACATCGCAATTCCCATTTGTTGCATCAAAGTCGTTGCATTCATGCTCTGACAAACGCCTCTTTTGAAGGTATAGTCAAAAATCATTTTTCCTTCTTTCGTGATTTCCACTTCAAAACACCAGTTCTCTACCTTTCCATCCGTTCGGCTCTCCATCGTACAAAGGTCGAGGTCATGCGTCGCAATAATGCCCACTCCCTTGTGTTGAAGCAATTGGCGAATCAAAGCCACCGAACCTTGATGTCTATCATTAGAATTCGTTCCCTTCAAAATTTCATCCATCAAAAAGAAAATAGGCATTTGTTCGGCTTCCACCACATCAATAATTTTCTTCAAAGCCTTCAATTCTGCAAAAAACGAAGACTCACTTTCCTGCAATGAATCCTTAGTCCGCATACTCGAAAAAACCGTCACCACCGAAGTCTCAAAACCCTCTGCACAAACAGGCGCACCTGCCACCGCCAAAATAATATTGATACCCACAGTCCGCAAAAACGTACTTTTGCCCGCCATATTCGACCCCGTAATCAAAATGATTTTTTCCTTTGAAGGAACGTTTAGGGTATTGGAAACACGGCTTGCAGGAGGAATCAAAAAATGACCTATTTTGTTTCCCTTCAATTGGAAATGTTGATCATGGATAGTAGGCAGAATCCAGTCAGACTGATTGAAGTAGGTATTCGCAAGACTGCTCAGTGCTTCAATTTCACCCATCACCTTCAGCCATTCCTCCATGTTTTGCTGCATCTCTTTTTTCCAAAGCTCCAACTTTCGACAGAAAAACAATTCCCATAAAAAGAACGTATTCAGCACCAAGTAAGCAAAAACATTGTCCCTCACATTGAGATTTGCAGCATACCCACTCAATTCACCAATTACCTTACTCGCAGATTGTTGGTGAGATTGCAGCTGTTTTTGGAGAACTTGGAGTTTTTTCGCTTCAAAAGGAGCGGCTTCAATCGCTTTGATAAGTTGACTATAGACTTCAATGAGTTTGGTTTGGCTGGCAGTAGATTGAATTGTTTTGGTGACATCATCATTCGTGTATTTGATGAAGCCCAAATTGACAAACCACAATAGGAGAGGCACGATGAGTTGAACAATGCCCATGCTGAAAAGCACAATTGCAGTAACCATCAAAACAGGCAATACAAAAATCAAAACTTCAACGATGCGCCTATTGAGAATGAAAAAAGGTTCTTTGAGCCATTTCAGAATCGCTTGTATATTACTGCTTGTATCCTCGACTTGCATTCCTTTCGCCAGGTAATCTTGTCGCCAATCCAAGCGTTTTTTGAGGTCTTCAACAGCAGACTGTCTTTCGAGAATTTCGGTTTTGGTAGAAGGGGCTTTGAGCCAATCCGCCAACATTTTTCGACCCGAAACAGAGGATGTTCGGTTGAGAAATTGGTAAATGGAACGGTCTCCAAAAATATCCAAATCATCTATGTAAGGATGGTTTTCCTCATGAAATTCACTTCCTCCTTCAAAAGAAGAAAAATCATAGTTCAAAGCCTTGATTTCCTGTTGATTGATAAGGCTGAGGTTCTGATAGTAGTCTCTTTGGGCTTTGATTTTGTCGTGCCACTTAACCAAAATGGCAAATACAACTAAAAACCCTCCAAAAAACAGCAGACCCAATTCCGTATTTTGGCTGATGAGGTAGATGCCTCCAAAAAAACAAATCAAAAAGAGGGCTAAACGAAAATAGCCTACTGTATCAGATTTTTTTTGAAGTGCATTTGCCTGTACTTCAAATTTTTCAAAGCGTTCTTGGTATGTTTTGAGCATTTTTGGTGACTGGTTATTGGTTTATTGGTGACTGGTGACTGGTTATTGGTGTCTGGTTATTGGTGTCTAGTTTATTGGTTACTAATCACTGGTTACCAATCACCAGTCACTAACAACCACCAAACTAAAATGGATAACCAATTCCGAACTGCCAAGTTACGATATTTCTATCTGCTACCCAACGTTCTCCCTGAGGTTGTCGAGGGTCTCGAAGGCGGTAGCCAAAATCGAGTCGAATCACGAAATAGCCAAAGTCCAACCTCGAACCCACACCCGTTCCCAAACCCAAACTGCGCCAAAAATCCTTGATAGTCAGTAATCCACCTGCGGTTTCGTTTTCTTCACGCAAAGTCCACACATTTCCAGCATCAATAAAAACAGCTCCTTTGAGGTATTTCCAAATCGGGAAACGGTATTCAAGATTGGCTTCAAAACGAATATCACCCCGCCGAAAAGCCGTCACACCTGCGGTATCTAAGTTCAAACTCGTAGTACCAGGCCCCAATCTTCCCAACTGAAAAGCCCTCAAACTGTTTGGACCTCCAATCGAAAAACGCTTCACAAAAGGAACGGCATCCGAATTGCCATAAGGAATCACCAAACCTGCGGCGACTCGTGAAATCAACTCACTTTTAGGACTGATGATTTTGTATTTTCTGAAATCAGCTTCCACACGGGCAAATTGAGTGTATTCAACGCCAAATATTTTGAGGCTATCGCTGACATTTCCTGCCTGCAATAGCTGCTCAATATTGGAAAGCCCTGCGCCCGCCAATTCTATGCTGCCTTTGAAGATTTCAAAATCTCTTCGGTTGTTCAATTCTTGATTTGTAAAAGCATAAGAGTAGGTAGGGCCTACAATGATTCGAGGTTGAAACGTTATCTCTTGTCTTGGATTTTGTGCCAAATATTCTTCAAATTGTGGAGTCGTATTGGTGACATTCACAGAGCTGATAGACAGTGGATTGAAGGTATGACGGTACTGGTTTCGACTCATAAAACTTTGCTCCCGCCAAGTGTAGCCATACGCCATATTGTAGGATGTAATCGTGAATTGGTCTGGACTAACTACACGCCCAAAACCCAAACGAATATTGGTACTCGGACGGTGTTGCTCCGCAATTTTTGGGTGAAATCGTTTGGGAATCAAAAATTTGGGGAGACTCAATACCGCCTCACCGCTAAATTCATTGATGGAATTATTGTTTCTATTCGCAGGGTCAGCTTCATTGCTTTGTAGATTGACTGCTCGACCATAATAGAGGTTCAAACTGAATGCTTCTGCCCCTTTGAAGGTGTTTTTATTGCGATAAGTGCCACCGACCGCAAAACCCAAAAGCCCTCCTGTACCACTCACCCCAATGGCATTTCCCGTTTGGTTATTTGCCTCTAAATCCAAAGATACATCTTGCCGAATGCTGGGTACTAAGCGGATATAGGTGTTCAATTCATTGGTCAAAGTGTCCTTGATAAAGCCTATGTTCACAAACTTGAAAACTCCCAAGCTAAATAAGCGGTTGATAGAGTTTTGATAATCATTTTGTGAATACAATTTACCCGATTGCAGCAGCAAGTGTTCTGCAATGGCTTGTGGTTTGAATTTTTTATTCTTTGGAGTAATGAACTGATAACCATTGACTGAAGTGGTATCTGGGTAATTGAATACTGTATCTTTGGGATTGTGTTGGGGATAGATAAAAACTTCGCCAATTCGGTAAGGTGTATAAGAACCATTGGAAGCCTGTTTGAGCTTCAAATGTACCTTGATGCTTCGATTGGCTTTGGAGCTATCGAGTTCATAGTGAATAAAATCACTGCTGAATTCGTAATAGCCCGTATTTCGCAAGTATTGTGTGATTCGACTCCTTTCTTCCTGCAATTGACTGGCATCAAATTGGTCGCCCGTATGCAAGTAGCTGCCGTGTTTGATGAGGTCAATGACCGCTGCAATGGGATTCTTTGCCGTATCAGTCGGCAAAAAAATGCTGTCTATTTTATAAGGCTTTTCTACTGCAATCTTGTAAGTCACCGTTGTAGCCCGTTTTTCGGTTAGGGTTTCATAAGTCACTGTTTGATGGAAATAACCTTTTTTCTGCAATTGCAGCTCCATTACCTTCTGCGAACGGTCTAATAAAGTACTGTCAATCAGTACAGGAGATTCTCCAAAATTTCTTCGCAGCCATTCCCCCAAGCCTTTTTCCGCTTTTCTGGTGCGGTTGTGTATCCAAAGTTTCATTTTGCCGATGCCCAAAAACTTGCCATTAGGTTTCGGGCGTGATAAATTGTATAATTGCTCTTTCAAGTCGGCTTTGTCCTTGATAGGAGTATCCGATTTGAAGTCAATAAGCGTTTTTTTATGCAGCGTTTTACCTTCTGGCAAGTGGCGTGTATGGGTACAACCGATTGCAGAAAATAGACAGCAAAAGAACAGCAATTTTATTAAACGATGATTATTTTTCACAATGCTTACTAAAAACCGAGTTAAATATATTAGGTCACTCAAAATTAAGAAATATCGTCAGATGCACAGTGCTTTTGTTGTGGAAGGCGACAAAATGGTGTTGGAATTGCTGCAATCTTCGCTCCAAATTGAAGCCATCTATGCTTTGGAGTCGTGGGTACAAAAACATTCAGTACCCCTTCAATCCATGACCCAAATCGTTTATCCAATCAATTCCAAAGCCCTCAAAAGCATTTCTAATTTATCTACTCCCAATGAGGTATTGGCGGTGGTAAAGATTCCCAATGAATCAACTACAACTACTCCAAAACAGCTTGCCTTTGTGTTGGACAATATCCAAAACCCTGGTAATCTGGGAACAATTGTTCGCACGGCAGATTGGCTGGGAATGACCCATTTATTCTGTTCTCCCACCTGTGTTGATGCTTATAGCCCCAAAGTAGTACAAGCAAGTATGGGTTCGCTTTTTCGCCTTCAAATTGTGTATGGTGACCTTCCGACCCTTTTCCAACGCTTTACAACGCTACCTGTTTACGGTGCTTTGTTAAAAGGGAACGATTTATTTTCGACTACATTTGGTGAGCAAGGTTTTATTTTGATAGGAAATGAGG
>JBGCDY010000865.1:0-2030 GCA_045105835.1 Chitinophagales bacterium | reverse complement strand
GATGTCTGTGATTCCTTCAAATGTTTGACCATCAGTAGAACGCTCTAAAGTAAAATAGTCGTTTTCTATTTCCGTTGCCGTCATCCATTGAAGTAAATTCCCTTCGGTTTGAACTTCCCCTTCAAAAGACAAAAGTTCAATTGGAGTTTTTGTACATTCAAAAGGCTCTGTTTCAGTAACATTTGCAGTACAAAAACCATCGGTTACATTGAGTACATAGGTATCTCCGTCATTCAACATAAAATTAAATGCTGCTCCTTCGCCTTGCAATGTACCATTGAAAGTACCATTTTGGAAAGTATAATTT
Organism: Chitinophagales bacterium; assembly: GCA_045105835.1. Classification (GTDB taxonomy): domain Bacteria; phylum Bacteroidota; class Bacteroidia; order Chitinophagales; family UBA2359; genus JAUHXA01. Next base: position 1,723 of record JBGCDY010000865.1, on the reverse strand, counting down.
GCGTCTGCTGCAAAGGCAGGATAACCGCCAAATACTTGACCAACAATCATTCCTTCGCCTGTAGTTTCATCACAAGACACTTCAATCGCAAAGGTAATCGGCTCCAAAAATACAACAGGTGTTCCTGCTGCGACCAAAGTACATTCATTGTTTGCATCAGGCACGCCATCTCCATTATCATCAGGGCCTGCTATGGCAGAAATGTAATAAGTTATATTTGTAAGAATCTCCGTAGAAGAATCAGCATTGAAAGTACCTGATACATCGTTGGAAGCCAAGACAGTTCCCAATTCAGCACCTGCATTGTCATGCAAAACATAAATCAATACATCTCCATCACCCAAGTTTGAACCTGTAGTGTTGAAACTTGCTTGATTACCATCACAAATAGGATTCACTGCACCTAATTGAGGCATCACGCCAGGATTAGCCACACAAGGTTCAGCACAAGGAGCGATTCCGTCCAAAAGTTCAACGAAAGCACCATCCGAAGCTTCAAAAGCGAAAGGTTCTCCACATGGAATAGGTCCACTTATGAATATCGTTCCGTCTACTCCTGTGCCATCTACCGTATAATCTCCACTACCACCTGACATGGTGATGGTGACCGTATAAGTCAAACCATCATCTGATATCGTTGTGTCAGTAATAATAGCAACGAAAGGCTCTCCCGTACAGGAAGGGCTGTCTTCAGGTAAGACGGTCACAATGATAGGAGTGACTGATATTTCTGCGCAAAATTCATTGTTGTCAATTAAGTCCAACAAATCGGTCAAATTACCTCCTGTTGAAACCACATTGATAATCGTAGATTCCTCATCATCCGCATAATTGATAGCATAAAACTCAAATGTACCTACTGGTAAAATCTGAGAAACATTGTCTTCAATAAAAATTGGAATGGTCAATGTACCTGGTACTGCGCCTATAAATTGGGTATTGAAGCCTTCCCCTGTATTGTCGTCTTCTACTTGGAATGTCAATGGCTCACCAAAACAAATCGTTAGGTTTTCGGCAGGATTTACGACTGTTCCAACCGCTGCATCACACACATAACAAGCATCGTCGTTGGGCGGCAAAAAAGTAATCGCTGTTCCTTCGGCTTCAATCATTCCACAAAAATCACCATTGTCAATCAAGGTTTGCAGGTCATTAAGTGAAGCACCATTCTCGATTTGTGTCACCAATTCATTTTCTAAACCAGCAATAAAATTGATTGTATAAATCGTATAAGTATTTTCATCAAGGCAAGTTTCCCCAGCCGAAACAAGGTTAAAAACAGCATCGTCGTCTCCTGTGGTAATCAAAAAGAGTGTTTGAAAATTTACATCCTGATTATTTCCCTGTACACTCAGGGTAATGCACTCACCATCACAAATCGTTTCGGAAGAGGCAGAAGAATTTCCAGCATTGGGTTCACACGCAATACAATCAGGGTCATTGGCAGCCAATACGGTAATTAACAAAGGACTGTCCACCAAATCCGCACAGATGTCATCCGACTCCACAAAAGCCTCCATATCTCCTCCAACGGCATCAATCACCGCCTGTTCATCATCTTCACTTACATTGACCACATAAATCGCTACAATTCCGACTTCTATTCCTGCAAGTGTAGGATTGAAGGTCAGGGGATTCACATCCGCAGGAAAAACACCTCCCAAAGTAGTCGTTCCATTTTGTTGAAAATACCATACATTTGAAAAACCTGCTCCTGTGTTTG
>JBGCDY010000864.1:0-4934 GCA_045105835.1 Chitinophagales bacterium | reverse complement strand
TGAGAGTGATTCCTTTGTAGGTGTTTACAAAGTCATTGCCATTTATTCGCACATCGGGTATGCCTGATGTATTATAAGCGTCTATGCCTTTATAGACATTTTCGAAGGTATTGTTTACACAGAGTGTGGTAGAGGAGAGGGTATAAACACTTGTGACATTTGCAATTCCATTAGAGGTAAAAGTATTGCCAAAGATATTGAAGTGACTTCCCAAACGGTTCAGATAGATATGGGTGTAGTCTCCGCCACTTCCTCCCACAAAAGGAGCATTGTTTGTGAAATTATTTTCCCAAATACTGCCTCTTAGATTTGTACCTACCCCTGTTGCATCCATAAGAATGCTGATTCGATTGTTGGTAAAGTTGGAGTTTCGGACACTTAATATTCCCCCTCCTAAACTCGTTCCTATGCTTCGAACCAATATACCAGTAGAAGCATCTTGAATTGTACTACCATTTCTGACAATTACTGTTCCATGATGAGGACTTCCATTTGTTGTGTAACCTGCAGGTTGTGCTGTGGCATGTTGCCCTTCTACTTGTATTCCCTTCCAAGGTATCGATGTACAAGGATTACCTCTCAAAACAGTGTTATCTACTTGCAAGTAGCCTCCTTCTTCCACCAAAATTCCTGAAGCCCTGTCCATAAAATGAATGGTAGTATTTACAATATTTAATTTTACACCAAATGGAACAATCACCAAACCATCAATATTGCGAATAGTTGTCCATTCCTCATCTGCTTGGAGTGTATAAGCTGTTTGTGTGCCTATGCTGCTATTGTCCACTGTTATTTCATCTATGACACTACAATTACCTGCTGTAACGGTAACGGTATAAGTCCCTGCTTGCGTAATATCAATACTTGCTTGGTTGCTACCTGTATTCCATCTATACATAAAGTTGGGGTTTTCTTCAGTGGATAGGGTTGTATTTCCAGTGCTACAACCTTCTATTTCGAATTCAATCTCTGCTGTTACATCACCAAAAGTGACACTTACTTCCTCCGTAATAGTACATTCTTGATAATCTGGGATAAAAATATTTGTAACTGAAACCTGATAAACTCCTGTTTCTGTTACTTCAATTGAGGGAGTCGTTTCATTTGTCGACCATTCATAGGAAACACTAGGGGTAACAGTCGCATCTAAAATAACTGAAGATTCACCACAAACAAATACATCTTCCTGCCAGTTGAGTGCTTGTGGATATTTAGTGAAATATACTGTTATTTCATCTGTATCTATACAAACATCTTGATTACTAACAGTAAGACCGTAAACTCCTGTATTTGTAACAGCAATGTTTTCAGTAGTTTCACCTGTTGACCAAATATAAGAAAAATCTCCATTAGCAGATGCTGCTTTGCTAATAATAGGGTCTAATATAATTACATCGCCTTGACAAGCAGCTATTTCTTCTTCTAATGAAATAAGGATGCCTGTGAACAAAGAAACAGTGACTTGGTCGGTAGCTGTACATCCGTCAGCATTACTAACAGTGAGAGTATAAGTATCAGGTTGTTCTATTGCAATACTTTGAGTAGTTTGCCCAGAAGACCACATATAAATTTGGTTAGGAGTTGTATTTATAGGTTGAATTATGATAGGTAATTCGGTTTCACAATAATCCACATTCATATCCAAGCCTAAATCAGCATTGGGAGAATTTAATTTTGACGGCAGTATGTTGGTATTATCAGATGTGTTACAAAGAGATATAGGGTCGGTAGCAGTCATGATAAGACGATAACAAAAATTAGGTTCTATCAAACTATCATCAAGAACAATGGTTTCTTCCAAATTAGGTAATTCTATTTCTGCTCCTATATTTGTTCCACAATTACCATTAATATCTAAATTTCTTTTTCTCAATTTCCATACATAATTAGCGTTAGGGTCGCCTGCATTTATAGTGATTGGTAAATCACAATACCTAATAAAAGATGGTATTTGACTTAACGGGGTTTGTGGTTGAACGGAAACTATCGCTTTTTCTGTACATCCAGAAACTCCATCTTTTGCCTCTATAGTATAATCTCCACTAAAAGGCACATTAAAACTAACGGTTTCTCCAATATTATTTTTTGTAGAAGAGAATTCTAAACCTCCATTGTAGCTAATGGATACTTCATAGGGAGAATTGTAATAATCATAAAAAGAAAAAAAATCAACGGTTACTGTTGATTGACAGTTGTCGTTTGAAGAAGTTGTACTTATATTTTCTATAAATTCGTCAAAATTTTCAAAATCTGTTTCTTTTTCAATCTGAACAGGAGGATTTGAACTATCAGAAAGTATATATTTGTAATCGTATGACGGAATAGCTGCTATAGTTCCCAAGTAGGTTTTAGAACTTGAACTATATAGGTCAGATGCAAATGGACAAGCATTCTTCCAAGCACTTGTAGGTGTCTCTCGATACTGCCATTGTTGAGTTGTGTAGGGTGGACAACCACCTATTGGAATTGCATAAGCAATCCATACAGATTCTCCTTGAGCGCAGGAGCTTATATTTTCTTCACAATCGGTAAAAGGATTTACAATTGTAGCATCTAAATCGGTAAAAGCAGGTGTAAATGCAAAGAAATCACCATCTGGATTATTTGGATGCCCGTATGATAGGTTGAGTGTTTGACTTACAGGTGTAGTATGATTCTTGGTAACACCTACCATCCCGTCTGTCTGAATAGTAAATTTTTCTAAAGCATAATCCAAAAAAGAACTACCAAGACAATTATTAGTTATTTCTATATCAATGGAAAAATTTGTTATGGTTTCTGCTCCCATAATTCCATTTTGACAATCATTTGTTGAAGGTAAATAAATATAGTAATCATAGATGAAATCCACAGGAAACCAAAAATCTTTAGAGCTATTAAATTGAATGTTATTTAATCCAATGTCTATGTTTTCTGTGTGAATAATTGAATTATTACTATTATAAAATGTGAAAATCCAATCCATAGTATAACACTCTTCGAGCGAGTTGTGTAATACAAAATCTTTAGTGGCATCGTCAGGAAATGAAATATTCAAGTGTAATGTACCTGGATATGGTTCTTCTGTTATTGTAAAATCAATACCAATACCTGGGCTATTCTGTTGTGCAATTGAAGGTAGAGTATGAAAAAATAAAATCAACGAAATCAAAAGAATTCTTAAAATAGAAAAGGGCAAACTGTTATTCACCAAACATAGGGGGGGGGCATAATGTATAAAATGCCTTCAAAGAAAAATGAGCTTGTTTCATCTTAAAAAGGTTTTGAAATTATGAAAAGAAAATATTTGAAATAATTACCGTATCATGTTTGTTTACAGTGAATTATCTCTTTCCTTCCAAATCTCAAGCATTGAAGGCAGAATCCAAAGGACAAAAGCCCCATTAATTGACACAATTAATGAGGCTTTTGTCTGTTATTTTACAAGTGGAAAATAGATAAAATGCTTAAAGTGAGTAGTTTGTAAAGTGTGTTGTCAATCAATTAGTTGACACAGAAAAGAAGGTTTTGTCTACAAAACACTCCAAGTACTTCCTTCCTTACTATCCTTCACCAACACACCAATCTCCTTCAATTCATCTCGAATCTTATCAGAAGTAGCCCAATCTTTGTTGGCTCTGGCATCTTTTCGCATCTTCAACAGCAAATTCATCAAACCATCCGTTACCCCATCATTGCTATCAGAAGCCTCATCTTTCAAGCCCAAAACATCGGTGACAAAAGCATTGAAGGTCTTTTGTAGGTATTGGAATGTCTCTGTGCTGATGGATGACAAAGACAATTGATTGTTGGAGAATGAATTGATTTTATTGGACAATTCAAACAAATCCGCCAAGGTCATTGCGGTATTGAAGTCGTCGTTCATGTGGAGGTAACAGTTGTCACAAGCCTCTTTGATTTGAGCATCCAATGCCATATCTACTTTTCCATCCGAATGACTCATTTTAGAAAGTAAATTTTGAGCATTCATCAAGCGTTTGTAGCCTTTTTCGGCAGCTTTTAGGGCATCATTGGAGAAATCCACTGTGCTGCGGTAGTGTGCTTGGAGGAAGAAAAAACGAACGGTCATCGGAGAGTAGCCTTGGTCAAGACTTGGGTGGCTGCCGCTAAACAATTCATGTGGCAAAAAGGAATTACCCAGAGATTTACTCATTTTTTTGCCTGCAACGGTCAGCATATTGGTGTGAATCCAATAGTTCACTGGCACACAGCCAATGCCTGCCACCGATTGAGCAATTTCACATTCATGGTGCGGGAACTGCAAATCCATGCCGCCTCCATGTATGTCAAATGTTTCGCCCAAGTATTTGGTACTCATGACGGTACACTCCAAGTGCCAGCCAGGGAAGCCTTCGCCCCAAGGAGAATTCCAACGCATGATGTGTTCAGGAGAAGCATTTTTCCAAATAGAAAAATCTACAGGATTGCGTTTTTCTTGTTGTCCCGAAAGCTCACGGCTGTTGTTTTGAAGGTCTTCCAATATTTTACCCGACAATTCACCATAAGGATATTTCTCCGCATACTTCAATACATCAAAATAAACCGAGCCATTGGATTCATAGCCATATCCCGCATCAATGATTTTTTGAACCAATTCGATTTGCTCCAAAATATGTCCAGTTGCAGTAGGTTCGATACTGGGTGCAAGAATGTTCATTTGGCGCATAACTGCACGAAAACCATTGGTATAGGTTTGCACGATTTCCATCGGTTCGAGCTTCTCCAAACGTGCCTTTTTAGCGATTTTGTCTTCGCCTTCTCCTGCCACTTCATCTTCGAGGTGTCCCACATCGGTGATGTTGCGGACATAACGAACCTTGTAGCCTAAATGCTCCAAATAACGATAGACTACATCAAAAAACATAAACGTTCGACAGTTTCCTAGGTGTGCATCGCTGTAAACCGTTGGTCCACATACGTACATACCTACGTGT
>JBGCDY010000863.1:0-8754 GCA_045105835.1 Chitinophagales bacterium | reverse complement strand
TGTTTCGTTTTCGGCATAAACGTAGTATTCTACCAAACTGCCCACATTCTGCAATTGTATTCCAAAAACACCATCATTGGCAGTACCATCGTTTTGTGTGCCATCATCGAGCATCGCCACTTTTTGGAACAAACCATTGCCGCCAAAACGATAGGCTAAAATCACATTGCTGGCATTTTCGACTTCTATGGTCATCCAAATATTGTCTCCAATCGTTGCATTTTGAGGCGTATAAGATAAGTTGGAAAGATTGGGTGCACCTTGATATCCTTCGTAGTTTTGGAGGTAGGTGGTTCGGGCATTCATCAAATCAGTTATACCCGCATAATCTACTAAATCCGAAACGGTTGAGTTTAGATTGTTGTAGAAATCACCGTTGGTGTAAAACTTATTGGAGTCTTCCAAAACGGCTGCTTCAATTAAGTTTTGCAGATAAGCTGCACGAGTAGCATAGTCTTGATTGGCAAAATTTTCTTCAATGATTGTCCGCAAATGGGCGATAAACATGCGGCGGTAAGTGTCGTTTTCAAAGAGATTTCGCATCAAAGGACGGGGAGAAATGGATACACTGGAATAGTGTAAAAGCGGGTCAATGGTTTTGGCTTCTGCAATGTTGAAGCCGTCAAAATGCTCGGAGGCATCTGTCAAACGGTAACTTGCAAAGGATTGGTTTAAGTCCCATAAGACGGGGTTGAACTGCCCGTTGTCGTCTTGGTAGAGGTAGTAGTTTTGGGCATAACCGATGTAGCTGTCAAAATTGACGACGGCATAATTGAAGGCGTGCATCCAAAGTGTTCTATCTACATTCAAAATGGATTCGATGTTTTCGGGATTTTCGTTGAGAATGTCGATTAATTGGTAGAGTTCAGTCCAGCCATTGTCGGATTCGATGTCGTAGTAAGGGTAATAAGCAGTAGTGTCTGTACCATGAGAATTTCCCAAATTGGAGTTTTCTCCATCAAAATCCAATTCTTCGGGATTGCACTTAAAAAAGGCATTGTTGCGAGAATTGTAGTGCTGTGAGATGAAGTCTTTATTGACTGCTTCAACATTGGTGTACAAGCCCCAATATGCGTCGTTGATATACACTTTCGCAAAATTGGCGCGAGACGAAGGCATGTATTTTTGACCAATATCGTATGCCAAAACTTCCCGCAAAAAAGAAGGGTCTTGGGTAACATTGCTCAATTTGATTTTGTCTATGCCGTCATAATTTTGGTTGTTGATGACATAATCGAGTTTGATATTGAAGGGATTTTTCTGTCTGTCTGTACTGACGGATGAAAAACCTTTGTAGCGAATACCTACGCTATCAATGCTTTCTCCATTGATGGTTAAACTTGCCAATAAGCGTTCTTTTTCACCTGCAATGTAGAGGTTGTCCAACAATTCATCCCAGTTGTCTTGCTCAAAGTAGATACGGATTTCTTGCAGCTCATCAATGTTGTAGAAGTTTTCTTGAGCGCATAGGTTCGTATTGAAGGAGAATAAAATCAGTAGTATTGAAAGGAGAGATTTGTTTTTGTAAGTATTTAGCATTTTGAAGCGGAGGTTTTTTGATAAAGACAGAAGCATAAGGATAGAGAGTTCGAGATGATACCTTTTTATACTTCAAAGATGTCGCCTCGAACTCGAATATATGGTAAGATGTCACCTTTTCGATTCCTCAAAGATTACACCTTACCATATATCTCTATTTACTATCCAACAATATTTTCTTAGTGACGGATTGGTGATTGTCAAACTGAACATGCAGGAAATAGATACCTGATGCATGGTCGGTTAAATCAATTTCGGAAACATTGCCCAATTCTTGAATCTCTTCACCCAGCATATTGAACACTTGCATTTTGCTTACTTGCTGCTCTTGTAAGAGTCCTCTGATATTGAAAATACCTGTTGAGGGATTCGGAGAAATGAGTAAGCTTTCTTTTGCAATGTCTTCTGTGCTAACAATATCTCCACACAAGTTTTCAAGAACACCATCTGTGGTCAATTTTTGGATACCAGGATGACTGCAAACGTAACGGAATCCCTTTGGACTTTCGGAATTGTATTGCCAAACCACATTGCCCTCCGCATCCGCTTCGTACATATAACTTCTTGACAGATTAACAAATACATTTCCATTGGGCATACTGTTGGAAGCAGACTGACCATCCGCATCGTCCAAACATTCATGTCGCCAAGTGGAAGTAGTTGGACCGTAAGCTTCTCCTGGAGTCCATTCGTAGTTGTAGCCATCTGCTGCAAAGGGTAATTTAATAGCATCTACAACAGAAGAACCACCTGAACCTCCTACATTGTTGAAAAACTGGATATAACCACCTCTTGGGCGACCATCGTTTGTGATCCATCGAGCATCGTGTACGGCCCCTGCAATGGTTTGAGTGCCAGAAACTCCATAGTTGGAAGGTTTGCCCCAACGGTACAAGATGTCTCCACCTTTGTCGGAATTACCACCTCTATGACTTGCTGCTTCTTCGGTGGTCGTGCTGTGGTCAATAATCATGATTTCGCTCAAATAACGAGAAGAAAAAGTGATTTGGTCCAATACTGGATTGTAATCCACGCCATTGACGTGAAACCAATCACCACCTCCGCCGCCTGGGCCTCCACCTCCAGGACCACCTCCACCGCCTGAAACAGCAACATTGATATCCATGAGTTCGGGATGTTCAGAAACTACGCCATAATTGGGCTTATTTGGATCTTCATCTTGTATCATGTGGTCCCAAATATGCCATTCCCAAACGATTTCGCCGCCTGTTCCATTTTGTGATACTTCTACAAAATGGGTCGGGTATTTGGTGCTGGAAGTACCTGTGTAGCCCATTGCTTGTAGCTCGGCAGCTGTTTTTACTTCCCAAGCTGTCAAAAGCACATTACCATCAGGCATAAGTGTGATGTCGTGGTGGGCTACATAGGTGGAACTGGAGTAGGTAAAACTCCATACGATATTGCCATCTGGGTCAATTTCTTGTACCACTCCTCCTACAGCTGCGCCATTGATTTCATTTGATGGAGCTGTTGCGCCACGCATGATGTTGCCATTGGGCATCAACAAAACGGCGTAATTACAAGGGAGACTCAAAGACCATGAATGGGCGATATCTCCATTTTTGTCAATGAGAAAAGTAGTATTGTCGTTTGATTTGTTAAAAAGGGCGTAGCCGTCAAACTCTTGGGCTTGAAGATTGAAGCAGCTAGTGAAGGCTAATAAGCCAATTAAGCTCAATAGCATTGCGAAGGTTGTTTTTTTAGTCATTTAGTATTTGAATTTTGGTTCAGTTTAATTAATACTGCAATATTACAACGGTATTATTAAAAGTGGTGCGAAAATAGGCTTGAAGGTTGCTTGACTATTTCATTTTGTGTTGTTTGTTTAGTATAATTCTTGCAGTGGGAAAATAAAAAGAGGCGAAAAACCTATTGATTTTTCGCCTCTTTTCGTTTTAGGAAAATTATGTTTTTATGACTACTCTACATAATTGCCCATGAAAAATTCCATATAAGCATTAGCGTCTTTTTGTTTGAAGTATTGGGTGAAGTTGGATTTGGACATCACAAAAATTTGATAGCCAACATCCGCACCTTGCATGACTTCCACTTCTTTGTTTTTGATGGTTTTGTAGTAAATCATTGCTTTATCCGCATTCTCAAATTGCTTGACAAGCACAACTTGATGGGTAGGATCCAGAAGCATTTGCTGTACTTTCAAACGGTCGTTGTTGAAGTTGCCTTTGTTGAAGTCGGAAAGATTGTTGATGACAGAATTGATTTTTGAAGTATAATCGTCGAGTGCTACCAATAGATAGTGACGACTTTCTGGCTTGTATTTGTAAATACTTGCCGCTTCGGATGCTCCACTTGCTTCTGAGGTTTGGTTTTGGAGGTACTTCAAAATTTCGGTTGCCTTGTCTTTTACCTCATGTTCGGGATGCTTATTGACTACGCCTTCCAAAGCTGCGATGTAATTCGTCTTATCTTGTGAGTGCCCCACAACCAATGCTGCCAAAAGGTCGAATTTGGGCTGCATTGGATTTTCGTCAAACTTCTCATTTACTTCCGTCATCCGCTTACTGACGGCTTCAAATTTTTCTTGTTTGAAGAGTTTGTACGTTTTCTCGTAGTAATTTTGCAGCTTTTTTCCCTCTTTGCCCAACTCAGCCAAATAATCTGGAGAGCTAATAATTTTGGCGTATTTGCCATCGGGATATTGAGAAAGTAACTGCTTTTTATACTTGTCTGCCTCGGCTGTGAGGGTGAGTTTTTGAGTGATTAAATACAGACTGTACAGAACCTCTTCGGCATATTGATTGTCAGGATATCTATCCATCAATTCTTCGTAAATATCTTTGGCTTTAGAAGGATTCTCCAATTTATCGTTGTAGACTTTACCCATACCATAGAGACCATCTTTAATTTTTTGGTGCGAATCCTCCATTTTGGCTGTAGTAAGGGGGAGAATCGACATGATTTCGTCTCTGGAAATTTCTCCTCGCTTGGCGTTGGCTTGTGCGAGTGCTTCTGCTTCGTCTAACCCACTGTTTGATAGGGTGTCTTCTGCACTACTGAGGTAAGCACTACTCGAAATTTTACTTGTTATACGCCAGTTGTCTACACGAGGACGGGCTCCCCATTCGATGTTGAATTGTGTTTTGCCGCGCTGAACCAATGCAGGATTGTAAAAGAGCCAAGTAGTATTTTTCTTGTCCTTTTTGTCTGCGTTTGCTTCCAAATTCTGCAATTGCATTTGTTTTTTCTTTTCAGCTTCTAAAGCGAAATACTCAATTAGTTCTTCAATGCGTTCTGCTCGAACAGCATTCGGAAGGTTGGCGATTTGCTGCAAACTATCTTGTAGTTCAACTGCTTGTGAAAATGCCACCAAATCGGAAAGCACTTCTTTTTTACGAGAAATTTCTTCGTAGTTTTCGTATTCTTTGGTGAGATAAACAAGGGTACTGTCATAAAAAATCCCTGCTTGAACAAACTCTTGTCTTTCGAAGAATATCTCTGCCAATCGCAAGAATGCCAATGCTTTTTGTTGGTCATTTGCCGTACTTACTTCAGCTGCTTTTTTGAAGTATTCAGTTGCCATCGCAATATCACCTGACTCAATGGCTACTTCTGCCATTGCAAAATAAATCTGGTCTTGAAGATCTTCATTTTTATCGTCTTTGAGCATTTTCTCCAAAGCACGTATCGCATCTTTTGCACTGTACTGATCGTTTTTCATTTTGGTGCGAATCATGTTCACTTCCGCATGAAATTCCATGTCATATACAGGTGGTTTGCTTTTGATTGCTTTTTTGAAGGCTGCAATTGCTTCATCGTAGTTTTCGTCTTTTTCTTCCAGTTGTCCCAAAATGAAATACAATCTTGCTCGACCTTCTTTTTTGCTTATTTTTCGTACTGCATCCTGCAATGCCAATTTGGCTTGTCCACGACTACCACGTTTTAGGTAGTAGTGGGCTTTGAGGGTGCTGTATTCGCCCGCCAAACGTTTTGGGAAGGTTTCATCTTCTTCGAGCCTGTCCAAAACGGTGGCAGCTTGTCCATATTCTGCCATGTCAATGTAAGTACGAATCATCCAGATTTGTGCATCATAGTCCACAAGTTTGTGGCTGAATGCTCCATTACTCACATATTTTTTGGAGCTTTTTTTAGCCAAACGTTTTTGTTCTTTCTCACTTGGACCTTTGTCTTCTTCCTCCTCAGCAGTTTCCTCTACTTCCGCTTCTGCCAATGTTTCCTCTACTTCCTCAATGATTTCATCCTCCACTTTAGATTCTTCCTCTACTACCACTTCAGGTTCTTTTTCTTTAGGCTTCTCTACCTTGGGTTCTTCCTTAGTAGCCTTGTCTTTTTTTGAAGTCTTTTCTTTCTTCTCAGTTTTTTTCTCTTTTTCCTTTCTGGGTTCTTTTTCTTTCTTAGGAGTAGGTGTTTTCTCTACTTTAGGTGCTTTGGGAGGAGGTGGAATGTATTTTTTTCCTTTCTTTTTTGCTTTCAATCGTTTTTTCTTTTCTTTAAGCCTGTCTTTTTTGGCTTGCTCTCTTTCTTTGAGAGTTTCTTTTTTAGTTTTTTCTCTTTCTTTTGCAGTTGCTTCCCTTTCTTTGAGGGTTTCTTTTTTAGCTTGTTCTCGTTCTTTTGCGGTTGCTTCCCTTTCTTTTAGGGTTTCCTTTTTGGCTTGTTCTCGTTCTTTTGCAGCTGCTTCTCTTTCTTTTAGGGTTTCTTTTTTGGCTTTGTCTCTCTCTTTTGCGGCTGCTTCCCTTTCTTTAAGGGTTTCTTTTTTGGCTTGTTCTCTTTCTTTTGTCGCTGCGTCTCGTTCTTTCTGCGTCTCTTTTTTGGCTTTGTTTCTATCCTTGAGTCGATCTTTCTTGGCTTGGTCACGCTCTTTTTTCAGATCTTCTGCACGTTTCACTCTCGATTTTTTATCCAATTTCTTTGCCTTCGCTCGTGCTTTTGCCCTTTTTTCTTTGGAGACAACAGGCGGTTTTTTGCGCATTTCGTTGCTGTGTTGGCTATTGATGTATTGGAAAGACTGAATTGCCTTGTCATAATCTCCCATCAAAAAATTGGCTTTGCCCAACAATAAGTAGGCATCATCTACCCATTTGCTGTAAGGTCGAATTTGAATCATTGCAGAGGTTTTGTCAATGACTGCACTCATTTCGGTACTTGCGCCTGTTCCATCACCACCATTGTAAGGATAGACGGGTAAGACCTCTTGATAGACATCTTCCTTTTCTGTGGTGAGCTTCAATGTACCTTCTCCATATCGAATGGAGGCATTGAAGTAGCGGTTGTATCTCGCTATCATATCCTGATAGCGGAGGTCGAAGCCCGATAAATCTTTGGGTTCTTTCTTCTTCTTTTTGACGGTTCTGGTGGGGGCTGCTGTGCTTGATTTTTTATCGCTATCTGTTTTCGAATTGTTGGATGTATTCGATTTAGAATTGCTGGATCTTGGAGCATTGGATCTGGAGTTCGTCGATTTCCTAGTTTGTGCTGTTGTATCCACAAGGGTACAAACGAGTAGTAAAACAAGTAGGAATGTTTGAGCTATGTTCTTCAAGCGAGTATGCTTTTAAATTGTTAAATGGTTTGGCTATTCTCTTATTAAGCAATGAATAAAATTTTAATAAAAAACTGCTTATTGATTAAGTAGCTTAAAATTTCAAATTTGGAAGCCATTTTTTATCACTACTAAAACTACGGATTTTATTGCTTTTTCGATGGCTATTTTGTTCATTTACTGCAAATATCGAGCAAAACTGGTATCTGAAATCCAAAACAATCATAGAAAATGAATTATTTAGAATCGGCATAAGGAATGCTGCCAAAATAAATTACATTTTTTTATTTGACCTATCCCAACCCCTTCCAAAAAGGAGAGTAAGGTTGTAATTTATTTTTTCTGCATTCCTAAAAATCAAGTTGACTTTCAATGTTTGAGAAGGGCATCTGAAAAATTAGAGTTCCTCAATTTGTAGATTATCACTTAGATTTAGCTGGTTTCCTTTACAGAGATTGAGCGAATACTGCAATCATTGCATTTGCCTATCTGATTAAACGTAGAATCAAGGGAATATGTTATCCTTGTTGATTGAAGTTTGAACCAATAGAAACACAAATTTATTGCTTTCCTTTGATTTTTTAACTAATAAGCGATTTAAAGCCACAATTTTCCGATATTTGACCCCTCGAAAACGAGTTTTTTTATGGAACGCAAAGATGAAAAATTGCTGGATAAATTGCAGCATAAATATCGTTTGGTGATTATGCAAGACGATACATTGGAGGAGAAGTATTCTTTTCGGCTCTCTCAAATGAATTTATACATATTCATCAGTACGATTTTGATTATTGTGGTTATTCTGGTTTCTTCGGCGATTGTGATGACTCCTCTTAAATATTACATCAAGGGATATGGTGATCCTGGTGTGAGACGGAATATTGTAAACTTGACTTATACTTCTGATTCTTTGGAGGATGTGGTGAGTAAGCAGGTGGCTTATATCGAAAATATCAAAAAGGTTCTGCAAAACAAGGTAGAAACAGAAGCGGATGTCCAACAGCAATACAATGAGGAGGACGATGTGGATTCTTTGGATCGAAGCAAGTCAAGTGATCGGTCGAAGGAGGAATTGAAGCTCAGGCAGGAGATTGAGCAAAATGAAAATTTTGAATTGTTTGGTAATAATTCGGATGGCTATGAAGGTGGATTGGTGAACGATTATTTTTTTCCACCTATCAAAGGGAAGTTTACCGATGGCTTTGATGCTTCGGAAGAACACTTTGGGGTAGATATTGCAGCGCCTCTCAATTCTCCCGTCAAAACGATTGCAGATGGTATGGTATTGCTGTCTTCCTGGACGCTCGAAACGGGCTATACGATTGCGATACAGCATGAGGACAACATGGTTTCTTTTTATAAGCACAATTCGGTATTGTTAAAAAAAGTAGGTAACTTTGTTAAAGCAGGAGAGGCGGTTGCCATTATGGGAGGAACAGGGGAAAATAGCTCAGGTCCTCACCTTCATTTTGAACTTTGGCACAACCAAAGACCTGTAGATCCTACCGAATACATCAATTTTAACTAATCAACCATCTGAAAAACAATAGATATGTTTGGCTCAAAAAAAAATACACCTCAAGAAACACCCTCTAAATCAACGAGCAGAGTACCTGGTGGTATGGCTAACCAAATCATGGAGGGTACGGAGATTGAAGGCAAAGTAACCTGTGTGG
>JBGCDY010000862.1:0-8620 GCA_045105835.1 Chitinophagales bacterium | reverse complement strand
CCTACAAAGAGTTTCAGATAAAAATACTTGACTACCTAAAAAAGAAAAAAGCAGATGGGTCTAATTAATGACAATTAACCATCCAATTCTGCCTAAATAATTAACTATCAGCTTGAATGATTCAAATCATTCAAGCTTTTTGTTTGCTCGGCATGCAAACAATTCCGAAGAGTTGAAAGAAACTCTGACACCGAACCGAGAGGAAGTCAATGCGACGGCAACTGCGTTACTGGCAACGGTAGGGTGGGAAGGAAGCCTTAGCAAGTATGGGGTACGTAGCGCAAGTGAACCGAAACTGGCGTGATAGGTGGGTAACCTTGCAAAAAGTGGGAACGCCCAAAAGTCGGAAAGCCTATGACGTTAAAACGGACGGGATTCTATACAGGAATGTTAGCTTAACCGAGGAAGCCTGTTGAGGTGTTCTACGGATTTTTTTTCATTGAACAAACTGCCAACAAGTTGTAAGACAAGGCGGCAGAGAAACCCCAGCAGGTGGCAGATGACCCCGTAGTAGTGATAAACTTCGAGCCTATGAAACTTGGTAACAATGAGGAGGGCAAAACTCGAAGGACAAGTTGTAAACCCAATTCGCAGGGTAGTCATCTTGACTTGCTACCATCAAAAGTGATAGTAAGATGCGAAGGGGGGAAGTTAAATCAAAGCTGTCTGAGTTGAAGAAAGACCTAAGGCAAAAGTGAAGACAATCGTTTGTGGAAGGACAAGCGAGGAATTTAGGGAAGGGGGTGACGAGCCTACGTGACCAATAATCCGCACAAGTGCTGAGTATTGTAGGGAAAAAAAAAGAAGTAGTAGATTGCCGATGCGCTAACACGCTATTTCACCTACAAGAAGAAACAGCCTGCCTTATGACCACTGCTTGAAACACAGAGAAGCTGCAAAGTGAAAAGTTTTTTTTTATGCGAAAATGGTACAGTTTATACGACAAAGTATACAGCAATGTGAATCTATTGTCCGCTTATCAGAAAGTGAAGGCAAACAGAGGTGCATCAGGTGTAGATGGGGTTCGTATATCTGACTTCGATAAAAAGAGGGAAGAAGAACTGGATCAATTAGAAAAGGAACTGAAAGAGAAGCGTTATATCCCCGAACCGGTCAAAAGGGTTTATATCCCCAAGTCCGATGGGAGTGAACGCCCATTAGGTATTCCGACAGTAGGAGACCGAGTAGTGCAGCAAGCCCTACTCAATGTACTTCAACCCATTTTTGACCCTGGATTTCACCCCTCAAGTTATGGTTATCGCCCTGGACGCAGTGCCGCCCAAGCCGTAGCAAAGGCAGAACGGTTCAGCAACAGATGGGGTCTAAACTATGTAGTAGACATGGACTTGTCCAAATGCTTCGACACCTTAGACCACGACCTAATCATAGCAGGCGTGAGAGAAAAAGTGAGAGATGGAAGTGTGTTATCACTCATTCGTCAAATGCTTGAAGCAGGGATAATGGATAAAGGGAAGTACCATGCAACGAAAGTAGGCAGCCCACAGGGGGGAGTAATCTCCCCGCTACTGATGAATATCTATTTGGATAAATTTGACCAGTATATGAAAGGTCAGGGCATCCGAATAGTAAGATATGCAGACGATATACTCATTTTTGCACGCACACGTGGCGAAGCAGGAAAATACCGTCAAATAGCCACCGAATATTTGGAAAAAGAGTTGCTGCTTACAGTAAATGTAAGGAAAACCCACTTAACCACGATATGGGATGGAATGGCTTACTTAGGATTCATCATCACGCATAGAGGCTTACGCATCCACCCCAAAAGTGTGAAGAAGTTCAAGGACAAAATCCGGGAACTTACCCCACGTAATTCGGGAAGGAATGTGGAATTGCAAATAAAAGAAGTATCGCAGTTGCTGCGAGGCTTTGCAGGCTACTTTCGTATCGCACAGGTAAAGACCTTGTTCAGAGAAATCATGAGTTGGGTACGTCGTCGTCTTAGGATGAAACAAATGCGAGAGTGGAAAAGTTGGAAAGGCTTACATAAACAGTTACGTCGATTAGGGTACAAAGGAAGTTTAGAGAAAATTTCTATGACCCGATGGCGAAATGCAAGCTGCCATCTGATTCACAAAGCATTACCTAATGAATGGTTTAACCAACTCGGTTTATACAACATGGAGAAGGTTCAAACCAACACTTTGCATCAGTATTACGAATAAGATTTAACAGGAGCCGTGTACGAGACCCGTACGCACGGTTCTGTGAGAGGGATAAAGTTAGAGAATTGTCTCTAACTTTACCCTACTCGATTTGTCGACTTCATAAAGAATTTACCTGAAAACTCCAATTTTTAAGTCAATCCTCATTTTTATCTAAAATAAGTTGCATTTTTAGGCTATCTTATCATTACCTTAATTCAATTTATATCAATGGTCTATAACTTAAGTAATCAAAGCCCAATAATAGGCGAGATAGTATCTGAACTTAGAGATGTGACAGTGCAGAATGATAGAATGAGGTTTAGACGTAATCTAGAACGTTTGGGAGAAATCTTTGCTTATGAGATTAGTAAGAAACTACCAACTAAAACCAAAGAAGTCCAAACACCATTAGGTATTTCAGAATGTACTGTATTCGATGAGCAACCTGTCATTGCTACGATTCTTAGAGCAGGATTACCAATGCATACAGGATTACTGAATATGCTAGATAAAGCAGATAATGGATTTATCTCTGCTTATCGCAAGCATCATAAGAGTGGAAAGTTTACAATTAAGATGGAGTATATTTCTTGCCCGGATTTGGAGGGGAAAATAGTTATTCTATCTGACCCTATGCTGGCAACAGGGGCATCAATTGTATTGTCTATCAAGCAATTGATGGAATATGGAAGCCCAAGTCACATCCATGTTGTTGTAGCTATCGCTAGTACGGTAGGGATTGACGAAATTAGGAAAAACTTTTCGAGTGATAAGGTAACTATTTGGACTGCAGCAATTGATGAGGAACTTACCGCAAAAGGCTATATTGTACCTGGGCTAGGAGATGCGGGCGACTTGTCTTTTGGAGAAAAATTGCAGGATTGAAGTGAGTGACGCTAAAATAAAACTTGTTTCTTTTAGTATATAACTCTCAATTCCTTGCCTTCAAAATGGAAATGAAGGCAGGAGATGATAAGTTATTTTTTGATTAACTAAAGTGAAATAGTCTTAAAGATTCGTTTGTGCCAACTTTGTGCCATAGGAATCTCCCATTGATTTTCGAATTCTTGTTTGTTGCGTACCAAGTTATTGAAGACAATGGTATTGTCATTGATTTCGCCTGTATTGACCAGTTTTTGGAAACTTGCTCGGTTTGCGGTAACAACTTGATTGGACGCATTTTTATATGCCATGGTCAATCTATCAAATAGATTGACGTCGTATTTTTGTTGTAAATTTTTGAGAAAATGAACAGAACTATCTATGGAACAACCACTTGCTCCGTGTGCATTTTCATCTACGATTAATACTATGAACTGTTGGTAATACACATTCCCGTGAGCCTTTAACCCTTTTCCGTGAGCAGCCCATTGTTGTGTGAAATCTGCTAATTCCTGTTGAATAGCAAGAGTTTCAGAATTGTTGAATAGGCGACTACTTTGGTAAATCCAAATTTTTGATTCTGCTGAAAGTTCATTGTAGGGAGTCATAGCATTATTTGTTTTGTTGGTTAAACGGTGGTTTCAGCTTCTAACTTAGCATTGTAGGCTTCCCATCCTGCTTTTTGGTAAGACATTGCAGCTTCTATTGGATTTTCAGCTTGGTAAATACCTCGTCCCACAATCATGAAATCTGTTCCTCTTTCAGAGAATGCTATAGCTGGACTATTATAGACCTGACCTGCTTTGTCTGCTTTAACATTTAAGTTAATGCCAGGGGTAAATTGAAGGATACCCAAATCATTAGATAAACGCTTTTGTGCTACAATTCCAACGATTGCGTCCTTGTGTTCCTCTGCAATTTTAGCTGCTGCTTTAACGTATTTTTTATCCGTTAGCGTATCTTTTGTACTCATTTGAGCAATGATAATCATGCCCTTAGTTGCGAAATGACCTGTATCTTTCAATGCCTGAATACTTGCAGCTCCACCTACAACGTGAACCGTAATCAAGTCTGCCCATTGGTGAATTGCATAATGGTTTGAAGTATATTGTTTTTGAAGTGTACTTCCAATGTCACCAAATTTGCGGTCTTCGAATAGTAAAAACTGATGCTTTAGAGCGAGTCGTTGTAACTGCTCAATCAAATCTTTATCAAAGTCATGAATACTATCGATGTGTGTTTTGAGGCAACAAATATGTGGTCCTACCGAATCCGCTAAAGCCAATAATTCTGCTTTGGTTGTAACATCTGCCGAACAGATTAGGTTAGTTTTCTTGCTTGTTGCAATTTGCAGCAGTCGTTTGGTGACAGGATGGTGTGCTTTCTCTATACGTTCGTTGTAAGGTATAAAGTCAGGTTTTTTTCCGTTTGCATCTTCAATTTTTACCTGATTTTGTTCGATGAAAAGCATAGTAGCTCGGAAGGTAGGGTAGTTGATGCGTCCATTTTTCATCAGAGCATCCATGATTTCTTCAATGGTAAATAATTTATGGACATTGTAACCCAAACGTTCCAAGGTTTTTGAACCTCCTTGTTGGCGGTCTATTACTACTGCAATGTCTTTGACAGAGAGTCCTTCGCCTTCTAAGTCACTGACGGCTTCCACTAAGCTAATACCACTTGTGATGGTGTCTTCTAATACCAAGCAATTTTGACCTTTATTAAAGACTCCTTCCACCAATTTTTTGGAACCATATTCTTTGCGTTCTTTTCGCATGATAATGGTTGGAATGTTTTGTTGCATTCCTATCACGGTAGCATAAGAAACTGCTGCATAAGGAACACCACATAACAAGTCGAAGGGTACATTGGATATGCTTATGGATTCCCATAATTGCAAACAAATTTCCTTCAATATGTGCGGATAAGAGGCTACTTTTCGGAGGTCTACGTAGAAAGGAGTTTTGATACCGCTTCTAAGGGTAAAATCACCGAATTCAATTACTTTAGCGTCAAATAGTTGTAAGATGAGTTTGGTTCTGGCGTTCACTTGTAGAATGATTGGTCAAAAATAAAATCAAAATTACCCTTGGGTAAAAATCGTGCAAAGCTAAGAAAAAAATGAGTGATTTTGGCGTTTGATTGGCTAATGTGTGTGTGAAAATTGAAGTGAGAGGAAAATAAGAAGTGAATACTGGATGGAATTTATGATTCATCGGATGAGTAAAATACGAAAGTTTGAATAAAAAATACGCATCCGATGAATTAAGAGAAAAAATCATATTCGCTCAAAGTAGCGTTTTCGTTCCCAATCGGTAACGGCTTGATTGTAGGAGGATAATTCGTTTTTGAAGTGATGAATATAATGTTTGACTACTTTCTCACCAAATGCTTTTTGGGCAAAAGTACTGCTTTCCATTTTTTCAATAGCTTCCGCAAGAGTGTAGGGAACTCTTGGTAAATGTTTGGCGGCATAAATGTCTCCTTCAAAAATTTGAGGTGGTTCAATTTTGTTTTGGATACCATCTAATCCTGAAGCCAATGCTGCTGCAAATGCCAAATAGGGATTGCAGTCTGCGCCAGGGATTCGGCATTCTATCCGCAGACTTTGGTCGTGACCTACGACTCGAAACCCTGCAGTGCGATTATCATAGCTCCATGCCAATCGAGTAGGTGCCCAGGAACCATCTACATAGCGTTTGTAGGAGTTGATGGTGGGAGCATAGAAGGGCATCACGTCAGGAACATGTTGTATCCAACCTCCTAAAAACCAACGAAAAACATCGGAACAAAGAACTGGTCCAAATTGGGTGTCTCCTGCAAAGGCATTCTTGCCGTCTTGCCAGAGACTTAGGTGTATATGACAGCTTGAACCTGCCCTATCGCTGTGGTATTTTGCCATGAAGGTTACTGATATTCCCATCTTGTCGGCTAATTCCTTGAGGCATTGCTTGTAGATGATATGACGACCTGCCATGTCAAGGATTTCTGCATATTTGATGTTCAATTCATGTTGCCCCAAACCCCATTCTCCTTTGGAGTTTTCGACAGGAATACCTGAGTTTTTAAGATGACGACGGGCGGCGGCATTGAAGGGTTCGGTGCGAGTGCCTTGCAGTATGTGGTAATCTTCGAGGTACCAACCGACAGGCTTGAGGTCTTGGTAGTGTTGATCAGAGGCTTGGCGGTAACCGTTTTCAAAAAGATAGTATTCTAATTCTGAAGCAGCAAAACCTTTGAAGCCCATATCTTGAGCGATTTCTACTTGTTTTCGCAAGATAGAACGAGGGGCTTCTGCTATATGTTGATGTGTTTTTTCGTTTTTGACATCACACAATACAATGGCGGTTTTGTCGAGCCAAGTAGCCGTTCGTAGGGTGTTGAGGTCAGGAACAAGGTGGAAATCACCATAGCCTAACTCCCAATTGGCAAATGTATAACCTTCAACAGGCTCCATTTCCATATCGGTTGTTAGTAGGTAATTACAACTGTGTGTTCCGTCTTTTACAGCACTTTCGAGAAAGAACTCTGCATCAAAACGCTTGCCAACGAGCCGTCCATAATGATCGGTAAATGCGACAACAATGGTTTCTATTTTACCTTTTTTTACTTTTTTTTGGAGCTGGGTGAGGCTGAGTAGTCCTTTTTGTTTCATCGTATGGTTGTTTTTGCCAAAAGCAAGAGGCATTGTTGTAATTTTACTACAAATATAAACACTAAATTGTATCTTATGAACCCACTATTCCAAAGAGTTATTGTTGAAGCAGTAAAAAAAAGGCATGAGCAAAAAAAGGAGAAGTTAAACGATAAACAACTTGCAAAAGAAACCAAAATTGTGAGGGTGGAAGTTTCTCATTTTCTGCAAGAGGTGATGTTGGTGATTTTGGGAATTGTAGCAGCTGGTTTTGGTTTGGGTGGGTTCTTGTTACCAAATTCTTTTATTGATGGAGGAGTGACAGGAATTTCTCTTTTGACAGAAGAGGTGACAGGAATTTCTTTGTCTATTTTATTGATTGCCATCAATCTTCCTTTTTTGATGTTAGGTTCTCGAACAATTGGTAAAAAGTTTGCGGTAAAGAGTTTGGTTGCTATTATTGGTTTGGCGCTTGTTGTGCATTTTGTGCACTATCCAATTGTGACTTCTGACAAATTGTTGGTGGCTGTATTTGGCGGTTTTTTCTTGGGTTTGGGAATTGGTTTGGCGATGCGTGGCGGCGCTGTGTTGGATGGAACAGAAGTTTTGGCGGTTTTTTTGAGTCGTAAAACGGGTTTGTCGATTGGAGATATTATTTTGGTTTTTAATGTTATTATTTTTTCTTTTGGTGCCTATATTCTTTCTATCGAAACGGCTTTGTATGCAATATTGACCTATTTGGCAGCGGCTAAAACGGTTGATTTTGTGATAGATGGGGTTGAAGAATATATTGGTGTGACCATTATTTCGAAGAAGAATGAGGAAATTAGATTGGCGATTACGAATCAGATGGGGCGTGGATGTACGATTTATCAAGGGAAACTAGGATTTGCTAAGACAGGTGATGAGTTGGAATCTACGAACATCGTTTTTACGGTAATCACTCGATTGGAACTGGCAAAATTGAAGACGGAGATTGATAAGATTGACGAGACGGCGTTTATGATTATGAATAGCATCAAAGACACGAAAGGTGGAATGGTGAAACGGCGACCATTGAAGAAATAATTTTACCTTTGTTGATAAAGTACTTGTGTTTTTTGAAGTAAATGTGGTTACCTTTTATTGGATGGCTGGATTTAGGAGTGTCTTCAAATTCAAACCCAATAGATTAACAGATGACCCATTTTAACTTTTTTCTTAGCCTTTGTTTTTTTTCTTGCTGCAATGTTTTTGCCCAAATAGACCTTTTAAGTGTTTCCTCTCTTACTTTTAATATCTCTGAAGAATTAAATCTAAGTGATTATTCTTTGATAGAAGAGGAAGTAACAGGAGGGGATGAAATGGTATTGATGGATGTGATGGGATATAGAGAAATGCCTTCTTATACAACGGATGAGTTTGATTTAGATCCAGTTGTATATGATTTTTTGGGAGAGGTGGACTATGATATAAAGGAAGAAGAAAATGATGCTTTGATGGAGTTGGGGAATAGCAGTGCTACTGCTCTGGATGTGGAAATGCTTGAAAATAGGGCTATACATGGGATTATTGCGCCTCCTTGTGGAAGCAATATCTTTGAAATTTACAGCGATGATTTTGAGATTGGAGACAATATGTGTGTGATGGATTTGCCAATAAAAGCAGATGACCCTTATTTATTGGAGCTTCGTTCAGATAAGAGTATTTCTCTATTATCCGACGCTTCTTTTGGGATTGAAGTAGGAAAACTGGTCTTATCTGGTGCCGAAAAGACGATTAGAGGAAGGAGGTATGAAAATGTACCCGTGAGTTTTGATACTTTTGGACTGCAACCCGTTACGATAAAAGTATATGATAAGTGGGGAGAATTGGTAGAAGTATTGGAGGGGAATACAGGCGAAGTCGTAGAGTTGAATACAAGTACTTACTGGTGGGGACATTACTGGGTAAGCAC
>JBGCDY010000861.1:0-2671 GCA_045105835.1 Chitinophagales bacterium | reverse complement strand
ACCAGGGTATCCTTTCCTTGATAGATTTTTTGTTGTGATTGACGGGTCAAATACACTTCAATCAGTAGGGCGATGAAGAAAATGGGAAGTGCAAAAAGTGCCAATTGGTCTTGCGCCAATTCGTCTAAGTGTTGTTGCCAGCTCATAAGTGGGAGGGTTCGGTTGTGCTTAAATCAAGCTTTGTCCAAGTCAAATATAGTGATTTCTGGTCTTACATTGAAGCGAACTTTGTGTTACTGAGATTGTGTAAAATGATTGATTGAGATTTCGCTGCAGAAAGATAATCAGTTGGAAATGAAAATTGAAATAATTAGAAAAAATTTAATCAACAAGCCCATTGAAGCCGATGTATTTTCTTTTTTTCGAAAACCTTCGCTTCAAAGAGTCTCCTCCATGACCCTTTCCCTTCAATAATCCTTAGGTTACCCACAAGTTTTCTTTTTCGATTACTTCCAACACAAGTAGTTTGCCGACTTCATCTTGTTGAATGGATATTGAGCTAAAATCCTCCTATTCATTCAGAAGATTTTTATAAAATGACAGAAACCACTTGACGTGAAGACTTCGGCAGTCTAATTTCATGGCTTTATTCATTATCTCAAAAATATCCTCTATGCTTTCAAGCTTACCTTTTTACTTCAGGCATTTTCAAATTAATAAATAGGCGATTTTGAGGAGATATTTTTTTGTTAGACGAGGCAAAAAACGTAGGCATAGCAGGGCTATGACGAGGCTTTTTAACGAAGTATAACGAAAAAATATGCACTCATAAATGACGGATTTATTAGTTGAAATTGCCTCATTCTTTCATCCCTAAAAAGGTCTGTATATGAGAGTCATTTGTGTATTGAGTGCTTTGATAATAGTAAGTTTGTTCCTTGTACAATGTACTGCGGACGATGACGATTTGGTCGATAACACCAACACCGTCAATAATCCTCCAAATCCACCCAACAATGGAGGTGGTAATAATGGGGGCGGAAATAACAATGGAAATGGCAACAACAACGGCGGAAACAATAATGGTGGGAACAATGGAAATTTGGTGGATGATAGAGCTTTGCCGCTTCAATCCATTGACCCTTCTGACAACATTGCCTTTCCTCAAAAAGTAGAATTGGGACGTATGTTGTTTTGGGACCCCATTCTATCAGGCGGAAAAGACGTGGCTTGTGTGACCTGTCACCACCCCAATTTTGGTTATGCGGATGGGCGAGATTTATCCATTGGTGTGGGAGGTATTGGTTTAGGCCCCAATCGTAGAGACAACAGCAATGGAGCATTTGGAATCGTTCCGAGAAATGCTCCGACCATCATCAACACCGCCTTCAATGGCATAGATGAAAATGGCGATGTTGTTCCAGAAGCAGCTCCTATGTTTTGGGATTTGCGAGTGCGAAGCTTAGAGCAGCAAGCTTTGAGACCCACCGAATCTTTTGTCGAAATGCGTGGACATGCTTATTCAGAAGACATTGCAGTAGACAGCATCGTTCAGCGATTGAGACAAATCACGGGTTACCAAACCCTGTTTAGAAATGTATTCGGCAACACCAACAATGCCATCAACGACGAAACGATTGCCCAAGCCATTGCCGCCTTCGAAAGAAGCATCATCGCCAATGACAGCCCTTTTGACCGCTTTGCAAGAGGTGACAACAATGCCATGACCCAACAACAAATGAATGGTATGCAACGATTTAACCAAGCAGGATGTGACGATTGCCACAATGGGCCTATGTTTTCTGATTATGAACTCCATGTACTTGCCGTTCCCGAAAACAACCAATTGGACGCACCCGATAGAGGCGCAGACAACACCTTTGCTTTCCGAACTCCTACACTCCGAAACCTAAACGTGACAGGCCCTTTCTTCCACAATGGGGTTGCCAATTCACTGAACGATGTGGTCAATTTTTACCGCAGAATATCGGGCGGCAACAACAACAATGCTGGAAATCTCAACCCAAACCCCAATGTAAACCGCAACCAAATCGACAACGATGCCCGAAACCTAAATCTCAACAACAACGATGTGCAAGCCATTACTGCCTTCTTGGGCGCATTGAACGATGATAATTTTGACCGTACGATTCCCAACAGCGTTCCCAGCGGATTGCCTGTTGGAGGTCGAATTCAGAATTGATGTTGCGATTCCAAAAATAAATCAAAGCCCTGTTCAATTTGATTTGATGGGGCTTTTTTAGTATAAAATCTTTGAATTGTTTATCTTTATAGAAGGTCAAAAGTGAAGGCAAACACTGGACAAAAAGAGTAGTAAAATATTGAAGCAAAAAAATATCTTGACAGGACTAAAAATACAAAAGGTGACAATTTAAAAAATTGCCACCTTTTTATAGAGCCTTATCCGTAAGGAAAAAGACAATATAGGTTTAATTCAGCTACGACAAATATAAGGGATAAGCACTTTTCCATCAAATTCTAAACGTCCATTAACAAAACATTAACAAAGATTGAAGAATAAAATGCTCCAAAAATGAAACATTGCATATTTAGCCCTTCAATAGATAAAGTCTCACTCCAACCATTTCTTATAATTCCCCAAACTCCACCTCCAATAAAATTCGTATTTTGCCTCCCAAAATACCACAATATGAAAAACAATCTCCGTGTCTCCGTGCCTCTGTGTTCAATCATAGGATTCCTACTATTT
>JBGCDY010000860.1:0-1926 GCA_045105835.1 Chitinophagales bacterium | reverse complement strand
AATTTGATAGTCAAATTACCTGTGTGGTCTTTGTGAACTTTCACACATATTTGGTCGTAATTCACCAAGTCAAATTGACGGCTTGGGTTTGGATTTCCGAATGCACCACCCCAAGTTGGAGCGTCTGCTGCTTTGACGTGTGGAATAACGGTAGCACTTGTGTTGATACCACTTGGATTTGGATTCTCAATAGGGGTCAAAACAACTCCTTCTTGATTTCCTCCAAAAGATTGGAAGTCGGTAGAAGTTTCAGCCGCTTCAAAATCTAAGACCACTTTATCAGTTGCTGCAACAACAGGTTTTACTACTTTGAAATCATCCAAATAACTCGTTACATCTTCACCTGTACCTTCCGATCCAAAATCCATGAAGAATACAACCTTCTTATAAACATTTCCTTTCGCTACAATAGAGGCATCTTCACCTGAAGGTAAATTGGTGTCAAAACAAATTTCTTCCCACTCTCCTATCTTGGTAGTTGGCATTTCCAACAACCAATCTCCAGCTCCATTTTCACCTTCTTCAAACTTGATGGTAAAATTACCTGTGTGGTCTTTGTGAACTTTCACACATACCTTATCAGCAGTCGTAAAATCAAATTGACGGCTTGGATTTGGATTGCCAAATGCACCGCCCCATGTTGGTGCATCTGCTCCTTTGACGTGTGGCATAACCATAGCACTTGTATTAATGCCACTTGGATTTGGATTGGCAATAGCAGTCAAAACAACTCCCTCTTGGTTTCCACCAAAAGATTGGAAGTCGGTAGAAGTTTCTGGTGTTTCAAAATCTAAAACGATATCTCCACCTGTTTCTGGCTCAACTACCACATCTTCCTTACCAACAATGAAATCATCTAAATAGCTAACTACATCTGAACCTATTCCCTCTACACCAAAGTCGATGAAAAATACCAACTTAGTATACACATTACCTGTTCCTGGATCGGTAGGAGCTTCGCCTGATGGTACACTCACATCAAAACAAATCTCTTCCCATTCCCCCATCTTTGTATTGGGTTTGATGCCCAACCAGTTTGCACCACCATTTGTAGAGTCTTCAAATTTCAAAGCTACATTTCCAATATGATCCATGTGAACTTTCACACACACCTGAGTAGTTGTAGTAAAATCTACATTCCTTGAAGGATTAGGATTAGAAAACGCCCCTCCCCAGGTTGGAGCATCTCCTCCTTTGGTATAAGTCAATACATTTGCACTTGTATTGATACCGCTTGGATTAGGATTCTCTATAGATCCATTTACTACCCCTTCTTGATTCCCTCCAAAAGACTGGAATGTAGTAGAGGTTTCAGCATTCTCAAAATCGAGAACGACTGTTTGAGCAAAAGTCATTGTAGAAACAATGCTCGCCAATAAGATTGTTAGTAAAGTTCTAAACATAATGTTTGATTTAAGTAATGTTTATATAATGTGAGTAAAGTTCAGTTTGTAAGTTTGTATTGAAGTAAGTTCCTCCCTAAAAACTACTTCAATGGCATAAAAATCCTTTTTTCTTAATTCATATGACCAGTTCTTTTCTACCAACGCAAATATAAGCCACGAACTACATATTCACTTGATTTTGCAGTACATCACCAGTACTACAAATACATTTTGTCATACGTCAGGAGTACATCATTCACTTTTTTTCATTGCTCACCACTACTACAAGGCTTTTTTTACTATCTTTCGTCAAATATATAGGACATGATTCATAAAATTGTTTACTGCTGCCTATGGGTATTGATTGCTGGAGAATTACAAGCTCAAAACAACAATTTGGGCATGCCTTTTATCCAAAACTACGATAAAAAAACTTATAAAGCGGGTACACAAACTTGGGAAATACAACAAGACAAAAGAGGCATTTTGTATTTTGCTAATAATGACGGCTTGCTGACCTTCAATAGCCAAGTATGGCACC
>JBGCDY010000859.1:0-10367 GCA_045105835.1 Chitinophagales bacterium | reverse complement strand
TCTCCCACACATACATCAGATAGGTCAATGTTTTGAATCGTTGCCATAGGTTCTACAATGGTCACAGATTCTTCCGTTGAGAAGACACAACCTGTGCCTGCATCCGTAACAGTATAAGTAATGATGAACTGTCCACCCCCCAACTGATTTGGTTGGAAAACGTTTACATTATAAGTAGGTCCGCCTATTTGAGTAATTTTATACACACCTCCACCAATGTTACTCTGCAACTGTATTGCAGGGTCACTCACACAATAGGTTGCTTGTGTATTCGTGATACTCAAGTTTTCATACTGAGCAGCTACTCCATTACAAGCATCTGGTGCATAACGCACTCTCAAAATCACCTCGTTGTTGTCTTCACAATCTTCGGTAATAGCATTGTTGGCATCTACTTTTACGATATACTCATACGTTGCACTTTGGTTTGTTCCATCAGGATAAGGGATTTCCAATACGTGGATACTCTCATATTTTGCAGATGGAAGAGAAGCATCTTTTAGAGTAGTAGCAACTGAACTACCTTGTACTCTACGAGATATTTTCACACTATAATTATCCGTAACTGCTTTACCCAAGTTTGTTGATCTAATTCTAAATGTAAGTTGCTCACCAGCATCTGCCTCGATGAGATTGTCTCCCGAACTAAGCAATGAACCAGATTCGCCAAATACTTGTACATCATCTCTTGGAATTGTTTTTCGAACATAACCATTATCAACATCTACATAAGTATATTGATAGTTGTTTTCGATGATGTATTCAGAATTTTCTTTAATCGCGCCAATCACCAATGCAGGATCGCCTTGATAAGTAAATTCCTCACTTGTAGCTTTTACACCTTCATAAAAAGGAGCTGCTGAAGAAGCGATATAGATATTTTCTAAGGTATTTTTGATTAAACTTCCTATAGGCTTACCATGATTGATTGGATTGCCACTTTTACCCGTAAACTGACGATACAATTCACGTGTATAAATATCCAATGTTGAAGGAAAACCAAACGATACTGTTGCCAAAAAGCCAATCGCACCTTTGTTTTCTGCAAGTACATAGGCCTCAGCCATTGAAGGATCACTGTTAGTAGACTTATGGATATTTCCTACAAAACAAGAACCAGATATGAACATCGGAAAACGTGGTGAAGGCTGATTGTAGCCTGCTGGGTTTTCAAGAATATCCGTTTTCCAAATCTGCCCAGTCGAGTGTCCCATAAAGGTAAACACTGCAATTCCATCCTCAATAAATGGACGGGTCTTGAAGTTATTACTGTAATTTTGGCCAGATTGAATATCCAATACCTTACCACCATAATAAGTAGTATTGTCAAACAAATTCTTGTATTCTTCTAAGAAACCTTCATATTCAACATACTGATTGGTATTGTCTCCTGTTGCCATCAAGAGCGAATGCTTACGCCACAACCTATCCTTACGAGTACAATCCTCCAAATTTTCGTATTGTTGAATCTTATTGAAGTAATTTCGGACATCTGTTGGTGTGTTGGCACTGATTCGACCTATCCCCACCTGCGGGCGATAATCAAATATATTTCTAACTCCCAGCATATTATCCGAAGGCTGGTTACCATAGGTAGGAATCAAATTCGCTCTAAAGGAAGAAGGAGTAGTCGTTCCCCGATAACCAACGGACTTTCCTATCAAAAAGAGGTATTCAGGGTCTGATGACCACTTATCCATTGCATGATTGACAAAATTCCGAATCGCCAAAGGATGACTTGGAATCCCCCAAGCAAATTGGTCGTACAATTCTTCCATATCTGCCAATACCACCTTGTGTCCACCACCATTGATAGAACTGCGATAGTTAGCATAAGATTGTACCCAGTCAATAGATCCAATACGAAGATTAGCATGGCTAACAATGATGTAATCACCTTGATTGGCAATACTTTGATAGTTTGTGAATTTGATTTGCTTCAAACTACCAACTGTTGAAACTGATCCAGCATCTGTATTAGCCATGAACAATTTCCGTTTCAAACTACTGTTTGTACCAGCCTGCAATCGGATTTTATATACCCCATTTTGAACAGTAGGTAAATATCTTTTATTGTTCGTCAAATCATACAGTACAGGTGCAGACCCTCCAGAAAAATTCTTGATTTCAAGATAAGTATCTGAGTTATCGTTCAACTCAAAGTAAAATTTCTTGGAAGGAATCAATGTATTACTACTGTACTCCAAAAAGTCAAAATTTCTTGGATAGGTCATTTTTGTATAAGAAACCGACTGCCAGTCTTCATTGGGTTGAGAGAATACATCTCCAACTGACTCATACAAAACCGTCGTTCGAGGACTTGTAATGTCACTGCTCAATATAGTACTGTTGTAGGTAGGGGTATCAAATCCTTCATAAAGTTCATCGATATAAGTCGTCCCATCTACCTTAATACGCATGTGGTGATCCTTAAAATTGAAAAAGTCATTGTTTTGACCAATGACCTTTGTCTCCAAACTTGCAGGAGGAGCACCAGAACCTGTATAAAGTGCAGGTGTATTCATGAGATAGCTTTTGGTAGTCTGACCTTGAATAATCGAACTGACAAAACCTTCTCCTTTTTCAAAATCTGCAAAGTTATAATTCACCCCTGCAATGCGTTCTGGTTCACCACCATGAAATACATTCTTGTGTACTTTATTTTCCGTATGGATAAAGTACTGCTCTTTTGCAGGTGGGTTTGAGATATTGTTCGCCACATTTGAAAATCTTTGTGTCGCACTATTACTATCCCATACCAAATAGTAAGTGATTGAATCAGTGAACAAACTCGACTCTGGAGTCAGTTGGTGATTGTCCAAAAGAAACATTTGGCTATCAAATTCACCATCATTTTTTTCACCATAAAACTCAACGTAATCGTTTCCACTTAGCGAGCCACTTGTACTCACATAAATAGGGACTTCTTCGCCTTTGTAGTACATTTTGAAACCAGAACCACTCAGGCTTGATAAGCCAGACTGTGATAAGGTACTAAATGGAATACGGTACAAACCGTCCTTGTTGATTCGGAGTTTATAATAATTTTTAGAATAGTCAATCCACTCATTGGAGTAATTTTGCGCCAGCAAAAAGGGTGTCAAGAGTGTTAACATTAAAGCTAGTAGTAACTTCCTCATACCTAAAAAAGAATTATTTTTTAGAAAATTTATTATGAACATAAAATAATAATCAGGGGGATTTAGCACAATAAAAAACAACTAAAACCCAAATAATCAATTAATTAACTTTGATTATTGAGTATTCAATAAAATTGTTTTTCACCCAATATAGGCTTATGCGAGGGACTTAAATGGTTATGATATTAGTGGACATTATTGAGAGATGGGTAAAAACTCAATGCAAAAATACATATTTATCTGCATTTACGTGTCAGTTTCTTTGCAAATTATTGACACGACAATGTCACATAAGAACATTTTAATATATTCACAACGCTTAATTTTGCTATACATTTTTTTGGAATAAAAGTAAAAAACTCCAATTAAAACCCTAATAATCAATTCTTATTACAAAATAAAACAATCACAACAAAAGACAAATACTACATTTTATTGGAGCATTCTACAGCCCCAAGCGCCAAAAAGACTTTTATAGTCTATTCCTGACACTTTGACCTATACTTAGTTTCCTAAACTGTCAAAATAGGCAAATCAATAAGGTTTTTAGCAAAAGGCACATAAATTGATAGTTTAAGACGAGTGAACCATGATTATTAAAACTAGTTATCATTGTTTTAATAATTAAAACGTTAAAAGAGGATATTAAGTAGCCTTTAAAAGGTTCTTAAAACATACCTTTTGACTCCCCCTCTAAGCATTTTTTCACGTCGATTCTTATATTTTCATTACAGTTTTTTTTGTCAAGAACAATTTGAAGAATTAGTACAGCCAGTAAATTGCGTATTGAAGAGTTGACAAAATAATAACTTTACGCCAAAAAACATATAAATGAATTTTAATAATTTCACTATAAAATCACAAGAAACCATCGCATCTGCTCAAGGGATTGCCTTCAATAAGAAGCACCAATTGATTGAGCCTCTCCACATGCTAAAAGCATTGATTGAAATAGATGAAAATGTGATTCCATATATTTTGAAGAAAACAGGTATAAGCGTCAGTCGTTTAACCTCCAGCATAGAAGAAAAGCTCGACAGTCTTCCTACGGTCAAACATAGTACACAGCAGTTCCCATCACAAAAAATGACACAGGCTATTTTTCAAGCCCAATCCATTGCCAAGGAATACAAAGACGAATTTACTTCTGTCGAACATCTCCTTTTAGGCATTTTGGATGTCAGCAGTGATGCGTCCAAAATCTTGAAAAGCGAGGGCGTAAATCAAACAGACTTAGAAAAAGCAATCAAAGAACTACGAAAAGGTGAAACCATCACCGATGCCAGCGCTGAATCTCGCTACAATGTCTTGGACAAATACGCCATCAACCTCAACGAACGAGCACAAGCGGGTGCATTGGACCCAGTAATTGGACGAGATGAGGAAATTCGTAGAGTATTGCATATTTTATCTCGGCGCACCAAAAACAATCCTATTTTGGTAGGTGCTCCTGGGGTTGGAAAAACAGCTATTGCAGAGGGCATCGCACACCGAATCGTGAATGGAGATGTCCCAGAAAACCTCAAAAGCAAAACCATTTTCACCATTGACTTAGGTGCAATGATGGCAGGTTCTAAATACCGAGGAGAATTTGAGGAGCGGTTGAAGGCAATCATCAACGAAGTAGCCAAATCCGAAGGTCAGACCATTTTGTTCATTGACGAAATCCATACGATTGTAGGCGCAGGCGCAACAGAGGGTGGAGCTTTGGATGCTGCAAATATTTTGAAGCCAGCTTTGGCGAGAGGTGATTTGCGGGCAATTGGAGCGACTACATTGAAGGAATACCAAAAGTATTTTGAAAAAGACAAGGCACTCGAAAGACGTTTCCAAAAAATCATCATTGACGAACCTACTCTTCAAGATGCGATTTCCATCCTACGAGGACTAAAGGAACGCTACGAAACACACCACAAGGTCATCATCAAAGACGAAGCCATTTTGAGTGCCGTCGAATTGTCCAACCGATACATCACCGACCGTTTTTTACCAGACAAAGCCATTGACCTCATTGATGAGGCAGCTGCAAAACTTCGCTTGGAGATTGACTCTGTGCCAGAAGGTTTGGATGAAATCAGGCGAAAAATGCGTCAATTAGAAATCGAAAAAGAAGCCATCAAACGAGAAGCAGATGTCACCAAAACGGAAGGTATCAACCGAAAATTGGCAAGACTGGAAGAAGCCCACAAAGAATTTATGGCAGTGTGGCAGGGAGAAAAAGATTTGGTAGATGCCATCCAGACGGAGAAAAAAGCCATTGAAGGCTACAAAATTGAAGCAGAGCAGGCAGAAAGACAGGGCAATTATGGCAGTGTGGCAGAGCTTCGATACGGCAAAATCAAAGATGCAGAAGCAAAAGTCATTGATTTAGAAGGGCAACTCAGCGATTTAGGGGACAACAGAATCATCAAGGAAGAGGTAGATGCCGAGGACATTGCCAGCATTGTCTCCAAATGGACAGGCATCCCTATCAGCAGAATGATGGAAACCGAACGCCAAAAACTACTCCGTTTGGAAAGTGAATTGGCAAAACAAGTCGTCGGGCAACCAGAAGCAGTACAAGCCGTTTCGGATGCCATTCGCAGAAGTCGTGCGGGACTGCAAGACCCACGCCGTCCGATTGGCTCATTTATGTTCATTGGAACAACAGGAGTTGGTAAGACTGAATTGGCAAAAACATTGGCGGATTTCTTGTTTGACAATGAAGATGCTTTGACCAGAATCGACATGTCAGAATTTCAGGAATCCAATACCGTATCTCGCTTGATAGGTGCGCCTCCAGGCTATGCAGGTTACGACGAAGGAGGACAATTGACCGAAGCCGTTCGCAACAAACCTTACTCGGTCATCTTGTTGGACGAAATCGTAAAAGCACATCCAGATGTATTCAACCTCTTGCTGCAAGTTTTGGACGATGGAAGACTCACCGACAGCAAAGGGCGGGTCGTAAACTTCAAAAACACCATCATCATCATGACCTCCAATATGGGTTCTCAGCTGATTATGGAACATTTTGAAGGCACAGAAGAAGAAAAATTGGAAGATACCTATGATGAAACACACAAGAAATTGGTCGAATTATTAGAAGAATCTCTTCGCCCTGAATTCTTGAATCGCATCGACGAAATCATTCTCTTCAAACCTCTCAGAAAACGTGACCTCTATAAAATTGTCAAAATTCAATTGCGTGAATTAGACAGTCGCCTTGAAAGGCAGGAGCTCAAAATGGACATCACCAAAGATGCACTCTATTGGTTGGTCGACAACAGTTTCGACATGCAATATGGCGCACGTCTCCTCAAACGCCTGATCCAACGTGAAATAGCCAACCCAATTTCTAAAAAGATTTTGGCAGGAGAAGTTGGAAACGACCGTACGATTTATGTCGATGTAGTAGATGAACAATTGATATTTTATACCAGAAATGAAGAAGAGGTCGATATTTCTGGATTGCTCAATTAAAACAGTTTTCATTAGAAGCACATTTTTTGAATTAGATAGAAAAATATCTACTTCAATTTGCAGATTAGAGCAAATAGGTCTTATTTTTGCGGATTCAATTAAAGAAATACCATTTTTTTAGAAAAATGGTATTTCTTTTTTATATACACAAAGCAATCCAGAACACATGATAGTCTTAAAATTTGGAGGCACTTCAGTTGCCAATGCAGATAGAATCAAACAGGTCAAAAAAATTGTCGAACGTACGCTTGAGCGAAGTGAGACCGTTATTGTAGTCGTTTCTGCTTTGGGAGGAACAACAGATGTGCTTTTGGACATGGCGAACATGGCAGCATCGGGAAATGAAGAATTTAGAGAGCAGATAGACGAACTCCGTTACCGCCATAGAAGAGCCGCAGAAGGGCTGTTTTCAGAAAAAGGCTTGCGGAATTTCCTACCTTTCTTAAAAACACAAACCCGCAACCTCGAAAACATGCTGCAAGGTTTGTATCTCATCAAGGAACTTTCTCCACGTATCAAAGACTATGTGGCAAGTTTTGGAGAATTGCTTTCTTCTTATATGATTGCTCATTTTTTGCAGGAGGATATGGGCAATGCCCACTTTTTGGATTCCCGTACCATCATCAAAACCGATAGCGACTTCACCGTTGCCAAAGTAGATTTTGAAGCCACCAATACCAATATCAAAGCTGCAATTGGCGAACAAAAAGGAATTTTTGTCATGGGCGGTTTCATTGCCTCCAATGCCAAAAACATCACGACTACACTTGGTAGAGGCGGTTCCGATTATACGGCTGCAATAATGGCAGCAGGTAGTGCTGCAAGTGAATTGGAAATTTGGACAGATGTGGATGGAGTCATGACTGCTGACCCAAGAAAGGTAAAAAAAGCATTTTCACTGCAAGAAATGACCTACGAAGAAGCACTCGAAATGTCGCATTTCGGAGCGAAGGTCATTCACCCCCCTACCGTTCAGCCTGCAATGGACAAACGCATTCCGATACGCATTCGAAATACCTTCAATCCTGAATTTCCTGGTACATTCATTGGTTTCACCTCCAAAGACAACCGTCCCGTCAAAGGGATTTCGTCTATTGGGAATGTAGCTTTGGTAAGTCTTGAAGGAAGTGGTTTGATTGGAGTATCAGGTATGGCAGGACGTTTGTTTACCGCATTGGCACAACAAAACATCAACATCATTCTGATTACCCAAGCCTCTTCTGAGCATTCTATTTGTTTTGCTGTCAAGCCGACACAAGCCGACATAGCCAAAAAAACCATTGAAGAAGCCTTTGCTTATGAGATTCGTTTGCACCAAATAGACCAAGTTAAGGTGGAGAAAAATTTATCTATTGTAGCTGCAATTGGTTCCAATATGAAAAACACAGTGGGAATTGCAGGGCGCATGTTCTCGGCTTTGACAAAAAATGGTATCAATGCGAGAGCCATTGCACAAGGTTCTTCTGAGTTAAATATTTCGGTCGTGGTCGCACAAGAAGATGACGCGAAAACGCTGAATGCTTTGCACAGTGCATTCTTCTTATCCAACACCAAATCTATTCACCTATTTTTGGTCGGAACAGGCTTAATTGGCGCAACACTTGTTCAACAAATCCAAAGACAGGCTACTTACCTCCGCAATACTCAATCCATTGAATTGAAGCTGGCGGCAGCATCCAACACCCGCAAAATGTTGTTTAACGAAGAAGGGATTGACCTACAAAGTTGGCAAGAGACCTTGCAAGAAAAAGGAGAAAAAGCAGACTTGGAGAGTTTTGTTCAACAAATGGTAGCGATGAATTTACCCAACAGTATTTTCATTGATTGCACTGCAAGCCCAAATCCTATCCAACACTACAAAAACATTTTAGGGGCAAGCGTTTCCATCGTTACTCCCAACAAAATCGCCAATTCGAGCCAATACAACAACTATGTTGAGTACCGAGAGCTGGCAAGTAAATACGGTGTCCAATTCTTGTATGAAACCAATGTAGGTGCAGGTTTGCCTGTCATCAGTACGCTGGGTGATTTGTTAAAAAGTGGAGATAAGGTATTGCAGATTGAAGCCGTTTTGTCGGGCTCTTTGTCTTTTATCTTCAATTCTTTTGTGGGTGATGCAGTATTTACTGAAGTAGTTCGAGAAGCAAAAGAACGTGGCTATACCGAACCCGACCCAAGGGATGATTTGAGTGGCAAAGATGTCGCAAGAAAAGCCCTTATTTTGGCGCGTGAAATTGGGATGGAAATCGAAATGGAGGAGATTGAAGTCGAAAACATTTTGCCACAAGCCTGTATTGATGCGGTGACAGTGGATGAGTTTTTTGAAGCCTTAGAAGCCAATGAATCCCATTTTTCACAAATGCGAGACTCGGCTGCACAGGAAGGCAAAGTACTTCGATTCTTAGCCACGATTACCCAAGAGGGCGCAAAGGTTTCTTTGAAGTCAGTGGACAATAGCAATCCTTTTTCTGGCCTTTCGGGTAGTGACAATATGATTGTTTTCACAACCGAACGCTACAAAGAACGTCCTTTGGTGGTGAAAGGGCCTGGTGCAGGTGCGGAAGTGACTGCTGCGGGAGTTTTTGCAGAGATTATTGCGATTAGCAACTATCTTTCTTAGTCTCGTTCAACAAAACAATTTTGTGGTTTAGGTTTATTCATTTTTCTCCAAAAATTCTCTACTGCAAGGAAAACCAACCTAACCAAGTAAAAAGAAAAAAATAACATGAACACCTTAATTCCCCTTTTGAAAGGGGTTGGGGTATGTTAGCTAAAAAATTGTTCAAGTTATTTTTTTACCGTTACCAAAGAATAAAATCAAAAGTCTTGACCTCAAAATTGAATCCTTGATTGATTTTGAGGTCTTTTGCGTTCAAGGCATTGATGTTCTTGTGCTTTTTTATTTTTTCTTGTAGATTGCAGGAGTTTTTGAAGTATTGTAAAAAATAATGGCTCGTCTATCGTGTAATGAAGATTTTTTGATGCCTAAAAGAACATAGTTTCGGCACAATTAGATAACAGATTTTCTGTGGTGTCGAGGCTACGCCCCTTATAAAAATCCCATTTGGATTCATCTCTACAAATAGTGCCGCAGCGATGCTGCAGAAATGTCAATCTATTTCTGTTACACAATGCTCACTTGCGAAAGCTTTTTTTCAAAACTGCAAACTAAATAGCTTGTAAAATAGTGATGTTTTAGTGCATATAAATACGCACTACCTCATATTTTTTAGCCCTTCACTATACATAAAAAATCATACAATAAAAATGGACAGCAATATAGAATATTTAGAAGATAATTTTGAAAGCCGAACTGATTTGAGTGCTTTACAAGCATCTGTTGCTGCAATAAAAGCGGAAATAGGGAAAATCATCATTGGGCAAAAACAATTTCTCGACTTGCTGATTGCAGCAGTTTTAGCGGATGGTCATGTATTGATTGAAGGGGTTCCAGGTATTGCCAAAACATTGACTGCAAAATTATTGGCCCGAACCATTTCTACAGAATTCAATCGAATACAGTTCACTCCCGATTTGATGCCTTCAGATGTCTTAGGTACATCTGTTTACAACTTCAAAAGCTCAGAATTTGAATTCAAAAAAGGCCCAATTTTTTCCAATTTGGTTTTGATTGACGAAATCAACCGTGCGCCTGCAAAGACTCAATCAGCCTTGTTTGAAGTCATGGAAGAACGTCAAATTACTATTGAAGGGCATGAATACAAAATGACTCCGCCTTTTTTGGTTTTAGCCACCCAAAACCCC
>JBGCDY010000858.1:0-3946 GCA_045105835.1 Chitinophagales bacterium | reverse complement strand
TCCGCTCGTACAGCATTTCTCCATTTTCCACAAATATTTTCCGTCCACTTATTTTTGTGTTTGTGTGGAAAAAATAGCGCATCAATTTGATTCGTTTTTAATTTTACTGGAGTAGCATCATTAGGACCAACACTCCAATCATCACCTATTCCACTTCCTCCAATGTATAACGCCTGTCGCTTGGTTTTTTGCAATAAGTTTCGTTCTGCCTGCTCTTCTGTCTCTCCAAAATCCAAGTCGACAGACGCAACTTGAGAGGATTTATTGTCTCCTTTTACTGTCAATCCCCCTTCTGTTTGGGAGATTGTCTTTGTACCAGATTTACTTATACTTGCCCCTATTCCTATATTCCAATCTTCTTTTTCTGATTGGAAATAGTCGTCTTTTTCTATCGATACATTCTTTGAATACTGACCTCCGTATTCAATAGATTCAGGATAATGTGTACCATATTTTGCAACAAAATCTTTTGCAGTATATCTGCCAGCTTCCATTCCATCCAAATAATCTAAAAAGTTAGGATCCATTCTCAAGCGTCCATAGTCTTCAATGTGAATTTGATAAGAAAAAACCTTCTTAGATTCGTACCAATTGTAACTATCACTACTTACTCTTTGCTCATTATCTTTTTTATAACCAAAGTCAAAACGTCCTTGTGTTTTCATTTTTGGATCCAAGGGAAAAGTTGCTCCGATGTTTACATTTACACTTTTTTTATAGTCATTTTTATTTTTGGTAAAGGTTGATTCTTGATTTTCCTGACTTCTATGTAGAGGTACGTATTTAAACCCTTCTGTGTAAATATATTGCCCATCATCAGAAATCTGATAATCTAAGGACTCTTTGGAGATGCCTTCAAAGATATTCGCTGAATTAAAGCTTTGTGTTATAATACGGGGGGTATAATTGTGTATGTGAATTCCTTTTGTATTAAAGTAATAATTTAGAATGGGAGTACCTATAGCTCTTGAATCATTGGCAAACCAAATTACCTCTGGATTGATGATTATAGGATTGATTTTGGGAGTTCGTTCTGTAATGTAGATTTGATACCAAGTCAAGTCTGGTTTTCCTTTTACACTTACGGTTACAACATCTCCAATATTTAATGTCAGGGTTTGCATACTTCCTTTGCTAATAGTCGTTCTTGGTTGGCTATTGACTGATAATTGGATGTTATTTGTTCTATCTCTATTCGCAAAGGTGTAGGTGGCAGTTTGTGCAAATAGATTGATTGAACTACTGAAAAATAACAATAGGCAGATGCCTATAAACATACTGTTTTGGAAAAATAAATTGGAGGGTTTTAAACTCAGTAAATACGAATTAAAAAATTTCATGTTGCTAATTTAAATGATGATAAAGTGATGGGCGAGCCGTTGCGCTTATGGGTGTTTCGTTTTTTGTTCGATGCAAAGGTAGGGGGAAGCGGAAGGGGGTTCTTGGAGAAATAGTGCATGTTCATGCACAAATAGTGTATGGGGAATTTGCTGATTGCTTCAAACGTTTGCGAACCTTGTAGGTGTCGCTAAGTTTTTCGCTACTTAGAGAAAGGTTCGTGAATACTCGTGGAGATTACTCTTCAATTCTCCAAAATGAGGCGGTTTATCACAAAATCTGGTGTCAAAATTCCTGTTAATTCACCCCCCAATCAAAAACCTTCAACCTCCTCCAATCGTTATTCTAAAAAACAAAAACGATGATAACCTCTCTTTCTCAATTAGATCTCAACAAACACTATACCTACGCCGACTACCTTCTTTGGCAATTCAAAGAAAGAGTAGAGTTATTGAAGGGGCGTTTGTTGCCAATGGCTGCTCCAAATG
Source organism: Chitinophagales bacterium (assembly GCA_045105835.1). Lineage (GTDB taxonomy): Bacteria > Bacteroidota > Bacteroidia > Chitinophagales > UBA2359 > JAUHXA01. The sequence continues at coordinate 2,120 of JBGCDY010000858.1, read as the reverse complement.
TAAAGCATCAACGAATTTCCTTCAATCTTTCTTTGGAGTTAGGTATGTATTTTAAAAAGAAAAAATGTGATGTTTTTGCAGCACCATTTGATGTTCGATTACCACTTCCCAAATCCAAAATCAAGGGAAACAAGATAGACACAGTTGTTCAGCCAGATTTGTGTGTGGTTTGTGACGAAGATAAATTGGACAAACAAGGTTGTGTAGGAGCACCTGATTTGGTGGTTGAAATTTTGTCGCCTGGCAATTCCAAAAAGGAGATGAAAGATAAGTTTGAACTGTATCAAGAAGCGGGTGTTTTGGAGTATTGGGTAATTGACCCCGAACACAATTTGGCATTTGCTTATCATTTGGACAACACAACAAACAAATTTGTTTCTGAAACTACTTTTGCAGCATTGACGGATGAGGATGCTTTGGTTTCTAAGGTATTTGAGGAATTAGAGATTCTGTTGAAGGATGTTTTTCCGAAGTAAAAACCTATTCACTTTAATTTGTCGAGACTAAGGAATGCTGTAAAAATAAGGTTACAAATTTCGCTTTTAAAATTCAGTAGCATTCCTAATAGGCTGAATAACAATATTTTTACCAGTAATTTCACAATTACTATAAACCATAAACTACATTTACTGAATCAATTCCTTTGGAGGATATCCATACTCTTTGGCGAAAGAACGGGAGAAGTAACTGGGTGTTAGTCCGACATTGAAGGCGATTTCGGAGACATTGCCTTCGCCATTTTCGAGCATGGTTTTGGCTTTGGAGAGGCGAATGTTGCGGATAAATTGGGAGACATTGTAGTTGGTTAGGGCGTGGATTTTGCGGTAGAGTTGGGAATTGCTCATGTAGAGTAGTTCGCTGAGGCGTTTGGCATTTAGGGTTTCGTCGTCGATGTATTTTTCAATGACCATGATGACTTTTTGAAGAAAGCGTTGTTCTTTGTTTTCTTTGCCTGTAGGAGCTTGTGGTTGGAGGGTCAATTGTTGGTATTTGCGCTGGAGGTTGTTACGGGTGGTGAGTAGATTTTGGCTTTGGAGGCGGAGTTCGTCTGCGTGAAAGGGCTTGGCAATGTAGGCATCTGCTCCTTGCTCGAATCCTTCGATGCGACTTTGGAGGGCTGCTTTGGCAGTGAGTAAAATGACGGGAATGTGGCTGGTGCGTTCATCTTGTTTGAGTTCGGCACAAAGTTGATAGCCGTCTTTGAGGGGCATCATGACATCGCTGATGATGATGTCTGGAATGCGTTCTTGTGCCATTTGGAGTCCTTCTTCGCCATTGTAGGCTTGGAGGAGGATGTATTCGTTCCCTAAAATACTGCAAATGTAGGTGTGAATGTCAGGATTGTCTTCTACCAATAGTAAAACGGGTATTTCCTTGTGTTTAGGTATTTGGGTTGGCAGTTGTATTTGGGATAAAGGTAGAGACGTTTTAGTAAAACGTCTGTACGTATTCAGTTGTTTTATTGGAGGTGAGGACTGTTCTTTGGCGATTTGTAGGGGCAATTGTAGGGTGAAAGTGCTGCCTTTGCCCAAAGTGGATTCGACTTGTATTTTTCCCTCCAATAATTCGGTCAATTCTTTGACGAGAGCAAGTCCAATTCCTGTACCTTCGGCTTGTCGAGTGAGGCTGCTATCGGCTTGGTAGAAACGGTCAAAAATGTGAGGCAATGCGCTTTCTTCAATCCCTTTGCCTGTGTCTTCTACAATGATTTGCGCTAAGGTGACATTGGAGAGCTTGCCCCGAAATCTCGGGGTAGTGGAAAGGTTTAGGCTACAAATGACTCTTCCTTGTGTGGGTGTGAATTTGAAGGCATTGGAGAGGAGATTGTAAAGGATTTTTTCTGTTTTATCGGCATCAAATAGGACAAGGTTTTCTTCTTCATTGCTATTGGTGATAAAGTCAAGTTGTATTTGCTTTTGAACGGCTAAGGCTTGAAATGCCTGAACGATTTCTGCTACATATTTTCCGAAGTATCCATTTTGGAGGTGAATTTCCATCTTTTTTGCTTCGACCTTGCTGAGGTCCAATAGCTGATTGACAAGGTTAAGTAATCTGTTGGCATTTCGGTCGATGATTTGGGCTTGTGTATGGATTTTTGGTGAAGCATTGGCGGCTAAGAT
>JBGCDY010000857.1:0-9007 GCA_045105835.1 Chitinophagales bacterium | reverse complement strand
TTGCGCCTGCATAGAGGAAGCCTCGATTGACTGCCATCATTCCTTCGCCCTTCACCAATCGCCCAATCCCACTGTCACAACTGCTCAAAACCACCAAATCCGTTTGGCTCAAATCGAGGTGGTAGGTTTCTTCCATAGAGAGGATGGTATCTGTTTGGGGAGTCGGATGTGGGATGTCAGAAGCGAGCGTTTTAGATTTTATACCTCGTTTATCATTTCCTACTTCCCACATCTCACCTCTCTTTTCCCTCTTCCCTAAAGAAAACACCAACCCCGACAAAGCCGTTTTTTCGTCATTCACTACCCCATGCGCTGCCACCAACAAAAACCGAAAATGCTTGGCATTTGCTGCAAATTCTTCCTTTGTGGCGGCTTGATACAAATAGGTTTTTGCTTCCAATCCCTTCGCTGCAAAGAGTTCTGCAATGTTTTCTACTTCCAATTTAGAATAAGGTAAGGGAACAAAAGTCCCCTTATTGTCAATGGCTTCCGAGCGTGTTGCCCAAGCCAATCCATAGGTATCACTTGCTTCATTGGAGGAATAAATGGGCGCAAAACCTGCAAAACTTCCATTCTTCAAAGCATCATTTGTGTTTTCTTCTTTGCGTTTTTGCTTTTGGTGGACGAACAAAGTTGCGGAGTAGTGATAGGAAACAAGGGCGTGTTTTAGGAGGTAGTCCAAATTTTGATAGGAGTTATTGGGAGCAGGAGGGGCGGTTTGTTCTTCAAAAGAGCTTGTATTGCGAACGGAAAAAGCGTTTTGTGTGGTGGCGGTACGCAGCAAGGCTTCAAAGGGAATATAGGACAAAACACCATCGGGAATGATGATTAAATGCTTCTGTTCTTCTTCCATTCCTATCCAATCTATGAAATAGTCTTCTGCCGATTGAAGGAGTAGGGCATAGAGTTTTGCAGCTTTTTCTACATAAGCAGCTTGGTCGTGGTGTTTGATAGCCTGCAAAAACTGTTCAACGGTGGTTTCAAAATCACTGGGTTTGGCTTCTTGAAGGACTTCAAATTCAGTGCAGGTACAGACAAAAAGTAGGATGCGGTCTTTGCTTATGTAGTAATTCAGCAAGACTTGATTTTCTTCCAATTGTTTTTGAAGTCCTGGTATGTCGGTGGTTTCTATGTTGTATTTTAGCTGAAAATAGTCGGGGTGTTTTTCCTCCAATCGTTTTTTCAGTTCGGTATAGATTTTATATTCTTCAAAAAACTGCGCTTGCCACTTTTGCAGTTGTTGGACCTCTGATGGATGGAGTTTTCTTTGTTCTTGGGCAGCAGTTAAGGTTTGGATGTTTTTGTCGAGGTGAGTAAGGGCGCTTTGCAGTTGGCTTTCTCTTTGAAGGACATCCTTGGGTAGATTTGAAGAAGCTTTGGCGAGGTGGTCTTGCAGGGCTTGGATGAGGATGTTTGCCTTGGCTTTTTCACAAAAATCAAATGCCCAGTCTTGCCCATTTTTTCCATCGACCTCCAATTGAAGTTTTGCCGCCTGCAAACTTGCTTTCACGCCAAGTTCAAACAATTGCCCTCGCTCCAATTTTTGGGTGAGCAAGAGTTTGCTTTCTGCCAAGTTAAAGCCTGTACGCATTTTATCCAAGAGGCGACAGGTGCTATCGAAGGTTTGAATACTGATTTGCAGGTCTTTGGTTTGTGCTTGTAGGGAGTGGTTTTTTTGCTGCAAAGCTGCATCGTAGCAAGTTCTCCCTTTTTCCAATAAAATTTCGAGCAAGACCTTGGGATTTATGTAGCCTTCCATTGGAGGGATTGTAGTGTAACTTTCTGCAATGTTTTTGTTTGGATAAAGGATGTTTAGAGCCAGTTGAAAATGTTGTTTGGCATCTTCCCACTGTCCCTGTTTGCGGTAGCAAATGCCTAATAGTTTGTAGCTGTCGGACAATTGTGGATGCTCAAATCCATAGTAAGAACGAATGGCTTCCAAACTCTTGTGGAGGTAGAACTCGGCTTGTTGCCAATTGCCCAATTCTGTGTGGGCAAAACCCAGATTTTGATAGGAATCTGTGGCGTACCTTTCTTTGGTGTGAGTTTTTGATTCTAAAATCAGATTGCAGTAGTGTATAATTTGTTGATAATCTGTGGATAGATTGTGGGATTGAGCTTTTACTAAATAGTAGTTGGAAAAATGTGCATGGGCGAATAGAATGTCGGGGTCATCTTCGGGTAGATGTTCTTGTAGAAGCGCCAAACTTTTGGTGAGGCAATCGAAGGAGGCATCAAAATCTTTGAGGGAGATTTGAGACACACTCAAATAAAGGTAAATAATGGCGGTTTCGGTTGGGTCGGCATTGCTGCTTGAGGATTGGAGGTTCAAGGCTTGCTGCAAAATGATTTTGGCACTGGAATAGTCTTCTTTCCAGATAAAAAGATTGCCTACTTCGCCCATGAGTTTGACCAGATAAGAAGGGGAGGAGAATTGGAGTTGTTGTAGGATATGTATCGCTTTTTGGTATTGCTTCAAGGTATCCTCTAAGTTTCCTTTGAGACCAAAGAGCATTGCACGGTGTTCGTGTAAATAAACCCTACAGATGTACAATTCTTCCAAATGAACGAGTGCTTCTTCCAGTTTTTTACACCATACTTCTGCTTCAAGATGTTCCTCTTTCTTCACCAAACCTGGTATGATTCCCGCCACCAAAAAAGTGTAGGAAACCCAATCTTTTGCCTGACGGAAATCATTTGCTTCTTCCTCCAATGAAGACAATACTGCACGCCAATCTGTACTTTGCAACAATCTATTTGCTGCTTCCATACGGAGTTTTCGCGCTTGTTTTCGATGCTTGATTTCTTGTTGGTTCATAGAAACAAGTTAGGCATTTTCAAATTAAAAATCCACCATCCGAATCACTACATTTCCCGTTTTTTCTCCTGTCAATACATAGCGATAGGCTTCTGCAATTTTCTCCAATGGCAGTGTTTGGTCAATCACAGGTCTGAATTGGTCTTTTTCAATCAAATTTTTGATGAATTCCATGCTGCTTCTGACATTGGAGGGCAGGGGAAACAAGACTTTTTTGCCCCCGAAAAAGGGCGTAATCATTGCTAAAAAGGGATTTTGTGCCTTTGGACCCAATTCGGAGGAAATGTAAGTGCCTTTCTTTTTTAGTAACGATTTACACTTGCCAAAAGTACTTTTGCCTACTGCATCAAATATACAGTCGTATTTTTCGGTGTCCTTTGTGAAGTCTTCTTGGAGGTAATCATAGATTTTGTCTGCACCGAGTGACTGAATGAGTGGGATGTTTTTGGTATTGCAGACGGCGGTGACGTAGAGACCTTGTGCCTTGAGAAATTGAAGCATTGCAGAACCAATTGCTCCTGTAGCTCCATTGACCAATATTTTTTGTCCTGCTTTCAAATCCACTTTGTTCATGAAATTGTAGGCGTAGTGCGCCCCTTCTAAGCTTGCAGCAGCTTGTTCAAAGGAGATATTTTCGGGCATCAAACCGATGGCATCTTTCACAGGGAAACACATGTATTCTGCTTGTGAGTCAATGCCTTCATCGCCAAATCCCCAAACCTTGCCGCCTACTTTTAGTGATTCTACTCCACTGCCAACAGCTTCAACAACTCCTGCAAAATCCGTTCCCAAAGTGGGTACTTTGGGTTTGCCAAGACCTATAAAAAACTGCATGATGAATGGTTTGCCTGTCAAGATGGCGCAGTCGGTTCGGCTTACAGTAGTTGCATGGACTTTCACCAATACTTCTCCTTCTTGTGGAGTTGGTTTTGTGATGTTTTCTACTGTTAATACATCTGGGTTTCCATATTTTCTTCGGATTGCGGCTTTCATTGGATTGTGTTTTTTGATTGATTTTTTAGCAAATATCATTGAATGATTGAAATACTGCAATTCTGATATGCAAAGTGGGGAATGATGTCTGCATATCGTGGGTTTTGGTCTGTGAGTTGGCGAAGTCAAAATTAAGACTGAAAGCTTGTCTTGTATTTAGAATGTTTATTTAATTTTCTGAAATGGGAATCAATTTTTCTTTCACCAAATGATGATGTGGAATTAGCCCTTCTTTATTACTGCAAATCAAAGTTTCTTCAATTAGTTGATATTCAATAAATGTAGAATCGTTTTTTGATGCTGGCAGTTTCTCTCTTAGCGTTAAATTCAATATTGAATTGGAGAATATATAGTCTATAAATAAGTGATAATCTTGATTCCAAATCAAACCATCAACCAAAACATTCATATCGAATTTTTCATCGAGTAATTCTGGATGAGGATATACTTTTTCTATGACATTTCTATAATCAGATTTTCGAAATATAACATTTTCAGGGCTTCTCCAAATAGTAGAATCAATCTCTAACTTCAAGTTAAAACTCCCGATATTGTCTTTTAGTTTTCTATCAATTGTCAGAATAAGTGAATCAGAATTTTGGCTTCTTACTTCTGTTATGTCCAAATACTCCTCCAAGTTGGCACTTTGAATCAATTGAATTTTGCCTCCATTTACACGCCATTTCCCAAAATAATAGAGCATCATATCTCCAAAATTTTGGCTATGTGTCAAGCGAAAGGTACTATCCTCTAATAATTGCAAATAATTGTAGTCTTCTGCTCCTTCAATTTGGTGATAATTTCCTACTACTTGTCGAAATTCAATCATTTTCTGATTGGAACAACTAATGAGCATAAATAAAATTGCTGTGGTAATGATTGGTCGCATATTGAAGATATTATTTTGTTTATCAGTGGTTTATTGTGCATGGTTAGCGTTTCATTTGAAGGGGGAAAATATCTGTTTAAGTATTTGTTTTTATTTTTTTCAAAAAAAATCCCCAAAAACTGCTAATGTTTTTCCCAAACCAACGACTGTATAAATGAAAGCGCAGCCCACTCTTCAATGCAAGCCACCACTTTATTTTTCTGTTTAGAAATCTTTATTGTTTAATCTTAAAACTTCTGCCAAATCGATGAAAAAGAAGCTTGCTTATACACTGACCTTATTGGGACTTTCCAGTTCTCTTTACCTGTTTCATAGATACCTCCAACTCATCAGAAAACAAACAGATTCATCTATTGGTTTTTGCAGTCTCATTTTTGGTGAAGATTGTGATGCCTTTCTGATTGGAGGTTTTTCTGGACTTTTCAGCTTGTCTTGGAGTGCTTGGGGAATACTCTATTTTTCTGTGATTTTGAGTTTGCTCTTACTGCATTCTTTTTTGGGAAAAGACTTTGAAAAAACAGCCTTTACCGCCAATATTGCATGGCTTGGACTTGGAAATATTGTGAGTGTCGGTTTGTTGATTTTGATGTTTTTGGAGGCTTATCCATTCTGTAAGTTTTGTTTGGTCATTCACCTCTTCAATATCAGTCTTTTGGGAGTTTTGTGGACTGGTTATGAGGGAACAATTCGCCAGTTTTTCAGCCAGATGGGATTGGGTTTGAAGTACCTTTTTACTGGACAAAGTGAAGAAAGGGATAGAGCGAAATGGAAATTATTGGGTTTTGGCTTTGTAATTTTATTCGGATTGTGTGTTTATCAACGTGCTTTATTGGCAGAGAAAATCAGCCCTTTGTATCTTTCAGAAGCTCCCTCAAACAAAGCCATTCTTTCTGATTTTGCCAGCCAACCCATAATTGAGATTCCTTTTAAAAAAGAAGATGCTAAGATTGGAAATACAGAGGCTCCTATCAAAATAGTGGTTTTCAGTGATTTTGAATGCCCTTACTGTGCCTCTTTTGCAGAAGAAACCCAAAAGTGGGTGCAAATGTACCCCAATCAGCTTCAAATTGTTTTCAAGCACTTTCCATTGAGTAGTCAGTGTAATGCGGATATACAAGGAGACTTGCATCCAAATGCTTGTCAAGCCGCTTTTGCAGCACAAGCAGCTCACAATCAAGGTCAATTTTCTGCTTTTCACGATAGACTTTTTCAAAGTAATTTGCAGGAAGCAGATTATTTAGTGTGGGCAGAAGAAATGGAAATGGATGTGAAACAGTTTGAGGAGGATTATAAGAGTGAAGCGAGTTCGCAGAAAATAAGGCAGGATATTGAATTGGCAAATACTCTTGAAGTGGAGGGAACGCCGAGTGTGTTTATCAATGGACGAAAAATCAAAAATGCAAATCCTCAAAATATTGAGTTGTTGATTGGTGAATTGGTTAATTAGTGACTGGTAACTGGTAACTGGTTTTATTTCAATTGATTATCGGTTTTTTGACAACTGATTTACTAATAATTGTACTACTCACTCCCTATTTTTAATTTTTTTTAAACGAAGAACCATGTATTTAAAAACCTCATTAAGCAAGTGCTTAAAAGTGATGCTTAGAACATCGATTATGAGCTGTGTAGCCGCAGTCTTTTTATTACTAACAGTGGCAGGCACTCCTCCAATTAAAACAAGCTACGATTCCACCTGTTTGGGGCGTTATCCTTCTACCGAAACATTGGGCACTGCCTTCAAACACCTCATTCCTGGAAAACTCTTTGGAACTTGTTGGTCTTGCCCTTTGCATTTTAAGAGAACCGCCTCAGCAATAGAGGCTTGGGATGCTTGTTTTGGGCATGTCAAAGCGGAAAAAACAGGTGTCTATGGATGCTCGAAAAAATACAAGAACAGCTTTCACGACCCAAGAAAAGGAGGAGAGTGTTGGACTTGTCCTGCTGGATTTAGACGAACATGGGATCCTGTGACTGCTAAAAGAGCTTGTTCAAAAGGAATCCTTGGCCCCTTTAGTAAAGCTAGTTACAAGGGAAAACCAGGCTGCAACAAGGGCTTCAAAGATCCAGTAGATGGCGGTACTTGTTGGTTTTGTCCACGTGAAGGAAAAAGAACGATCTACCATGTCAAAGGCGACAAAGCCTGTGAAGTAAGGGCATACGCTACCAAGCGAGATTAGTTTTGTGATTGACAATCACTACAATTCGACTACTCACTCTTTAATCATTTTTGGTTTTCTGACAAATTCTGTGGAGAATCTAAAAAACATGAATTTTGGGCATTACATACTGATAAAAAGGTTGTTAAGCCCCTATAGATTATGTAGGGGCAAAAACCTTGTTAGAAAAAGCGATATATTCCGCAGAAGAAAACTTCGGAGCAAGTCATCTGACGACGGCAGGTGTTTATTCCAATTGGGGAATGGTTTACTTCAATTTGAAAGAATTGAAGCAAGCGGTGACGCTCTTGGAGAAAGCGTATAAGGTTTACAAAAACCATTTGGGAGAAGCACATCCAAATACGAAAACCATCAAAGGGAATTTGGATTATGTTCGTTCACAAATGCAATAATCTTTTGAGATTCATAGTGGTAGGTTTATCAAAACTTTAATGCAAATCGAAAACTACTCAATTAATTATTTTTTCAAGGTTCTCCTCCCGACGAACATAAAATCGCCTCACCACAGGCACTCTCTCCAAAATCAAAGTCCAATAATAGACCCCCGAAGGAAACAAAACCGCATCCACCAAAGAAACCATATAAGTTGCTTGATTCGCAGAAGTCTGAAAAATGCCCATTATTTTCGAGTAAAAAACGAGCCCATTACCACCGTTTTTGGCTTTCAATAATATCACTTTGTTTTTCAATGCTTCGATCTATCAAAACACTTTGCTGATTGTCTGTCAGAACATTATTGCACAAAAAACCGACCCTCACTCGCTTCAATTTTATACAACATCAAACGCTCCGTCATCCCAACTTTCTTCTTTGCGTCCTCCGTTTTCTCCCCTTCAAAACGCTCGTCCAAAGTTTCAAAAAACAGTTTTTTCCACTGGCTGAAATGTACTTGTGTCAAGGCTTTTTTCTGATGTAGAGCGATGTGCTTCAATACAGGATTTCCCTTATATCCACCCACCCCAAACAAAACCGCCTCCCAAAAATTGTACATCACAGGCATATGGTGCTCCCAAGAAAGCTGCACGACTTCCGTAAAAAAATGCCCAATCACTTCATCCTCCTTCACCTTCGTGTAAAAAGCGTCAATCAATACTTCAATATCCGCTCGGTTTTCTATATCTCTTTTCATTTCTCTACTTCAAATTTGATTTCAAAAAAGCAATTCCTCCAAACATCAACAAACACAATTTTACCACTTCTGCCGCAACATAATACCAGTGCATAGGAGAAGCAGGAGGTGTTTGACCACTTTGAATCATCACGATTCGTTCACTCAAAAAAGGCAGTAAGACAAAGGTTTGTACCAATAAAATGGCGATGATGATTCCATAAGCGATGTTGATTTTTTTGCTGGGTTTGATTGCCCACAAAGATGCTCCAATCAGTACCGCCAAAACCAATTCCATTTTGTTCAATACGCCAAATACCAACTGACCAATCCCCAATCCCAATTCGAGGGTGATATTGGGAGCTTGAAACTTCAAAGGAGCTTCCATGAACGAAATTCCCAACAACAAACCACACCAAATAAAGGTCGAAACGATTAAAATAATTCTGCTCATGTTTTCAATTCTTGATTGTTTAGTATTTTGACAAACTTATTTTTACAATCACCTGTTTATCAAATTGTTTTTTAATTTTTATTCTCATTTTAATTTTGATTCACCACTTCATTCTCCATTTTCTCGCCATCCAATTGCTTCCCAAAACCCCGAAAACCACCACAGTAATCGAACTCAAAGGCATCAAAATAGCTGCCACAATTGGCGACAACAAACCTTGCACTGCAAAACCAATCCCCACAAAGTTATACAAAAACGAGAGCACAAAAGCACCTTTGACCACCTTCACTACGCCTTTGCCGAAATCCACAAAATCCACCAATTCCCCAAATCGTTTCGCTTCCACAATCACATCACAAGCAGGACTGAAATTGTTCACATTTTCCGAAATCGCAATCCCCACATCTGCTTGCCGCAAAGCTCCTGCATCGTTCAAGCCATCGCCAATCATCACCACTTTTTGCCCTTTTTGCTGCAAAGTTTGGATGTAATCCAGTTTGTTTTGAGGCGATTGTTCAAAAAGCAATTCAGCATTTTTGCCAAACAAAGACTGCAAATTGGCTCG
>JBGCDY010000856.1:0-11025 GCA_045105835.1 Chitinophagales bacterium | reverse complement strand
TCTACCAAGCTTTCAAACTCTATTTTTTTCAGGTTAGACTTATGAAAAAAAGAAAATCACCTGCCCTTAACTAAATGATACCAAACCTTATAGGCTCATATTTTAAAACCCTTATTCTATGAACAATATTCAAATTATTCGAATATTCTCTTTTTTATTCTTACTCTGTACTTTTACCACCTCCAATGCCCAATTCGGTAAACTAAAAGACAAACTAATCCGTAAAAAAGGGAATATAAACAAAGTAAAATTAGATTTTTCTTCCAGTCCCTATAAGCCAGCCATTACTATGCAAAGCTTATTAGGTGGTGGAATACATCTAACAGTAGATGGAAAACTGACCACCAAAGACCTGCACGTTAACCTATTGCCGACCAAAACAACATCAGGAGCAAAAGCAAACTATGACGAATACAAAAAAGAAAATTTATTATTACACGCTGAATTAATCAGTACAAAAACACAGAAAGTAATTGGAAAATACCATTATTCTGTCAATCCTGTGATGAAAGTAGGCTCTGTAATGAATCAAAAAAAGGTGAATGACAATGGTGATTTTTTCTACAAGATTGGTGTTGGAACTTATGAATTAAAATTTTGTGCTGGCGGTGAACATTTTTACACCTTTCCTTTTGAGGTGATTGCCATCCAAAACGAAGATGCTTATGCCACTTTTAGTGAGGTACTTTTCTTAAAAGGAGCTTGGGAAGATTGGGCTTATTTTGACATTCAACAAACGGTGGATGAAAAAAGAATCATTTGGCACCATTTTATGGACAATACCACTACTGACATCGAAAATGAATTCAGAACAGAGTCCAAATGTGACTATCAATACCGATACGAACTCTTTCGAAACGGGCAATTATTTGGTGCTCAAGACAGCAGAATGACCGCCTCCAAAAATGCGGGGTACAATTTAAAAGTCGATTACGCTACCCAAGGAGCGATAAGAACCAAATGGCTTGATAAAAACGTGCAAATATCCAAAATCCCAGGCGATAAACACCATTGGGATAAATTGACATTGGAGGATTTTTCTGATGGCAATTACGAAATGGTTTTACACACCATTGATTGCGCCAATTATAAAAAGGCACGGGTATTCCCATTTAAAGTAGCAAACGGTAAAATTGTCTACCACAAACAACAAGACAGAAAAACGCATAAAGACCATACCACCATTGTAGAAGGTGGAAGGGATCAATATTGGTTTAAAGTAAAATAGGAAGAAAATAAATCTCTGCGTCTCTCCATCTCTGCGTTTACTTTTTTCACGCCCTACATGCCTCTAAATTTTAAACAGAGAGATGGAGATTTTTTTTATTCATATATTCCTCGTTTGTTAAGTACTTCAATTCCAATTGTTCACATGATAAAACGCATCCTTACAATTCTCCTCTGCCTGTCATTCTCCACCCTTACTGTATTGTCTCAAGACTCCTTAATTATTGATAGCCTAAAACAAATACTTGAGCAAACAACCTTAGATGAACAACGACTAAAAGCCTACAATGAATTGGCCTATCAATTCCACACCTCCGACACATCCAAATCTGCTCACTATGCCCATCAAGCACTTGACTTATCCACTACTTTAAACAACACAAAAGAAAAAGGCGAAGCCTATAAACGCTTGGGTTTGACACATGGTTATTTCGGCAATCCTCAAAAGTCAGTTCAATATTATGAAAAAGCGTATCAATCTTTTCAAAGCATTCAGGATACCAGTGCAATGGTTGGAGTACTGAATAATATGGGAAGGCAATTGGCAGAATTGGGGCAATATGAGCAAGCGATTCAAGGCTATTTACAAGCAGAAAAATGGGAGCCTATCAGCAGTGATTCTTTAACACATTTAATCTTGAAATTCAATCACGCTGCCAGTCTATCCGCTTCCCTCCAACACCAGCAAACAATTGATTTATGTAACACAACTTTACCTTTAGCACTTGCACTCAACAACTGGTATGTCCAAATGGAACTACATAACCTGAAAGGAATTAACCAAACAGAGTTAAAAGACTTTCAAGCCGCTGAAGTCAGTTATAGCCATGCCCTCCAATGCATTCCAAGAACAAAACTCCCTACTATCGACACAGGTCACATTAGCTCCAATCCTGATTTGGTGTCTAATATTTTAAACAACAGAGCTTTACTGTACAAGGAGCAAGGTCATTATGATAAAGCCTACACGGATTTAAAAATGGCAATCAAAATTTTGGAAAATGAAAATGCCAAACATCCCAACGGAGAATTTTATGTTAACTTGGGGATTGTAGCACATAAAATGAACAAGTGGAAAGAAAGTCAGCGTTATTTCAAAGAAGGCTTGAAGCGATTGGAGATAGCTCAACAAGCTCCTTTGATTGGAGAAACCTATGGATTTTTAGCTGATTTATACGAAGCAATGGGAGAAGGGATGCTGGCATATAAACACCTGAAATCAGCACATCAACTTCAGGATTCTTTGCTTTCCGAACGTGTCCAAAAAAATCTTCAAGAACTGAATGTGAAATACGAAACAGAAAAATTCCAACATGAGCTCACTGTGGTTCAATTGAAAATGCAAACCCAACAAAATCACTTTTATTTACTGATTGGATGTGGACTTGCTTTGTTTTTATTAGGAGGCATAGGCTATTATTTTTACTACAATAGACAGGAGCAACGGCTTTTGGCATTGGAGAAAAAGCAGATTGAATTGCAATATGGACTTTTGAGAGCGCAGATGAATCCTCATTTTATTTTCAATGCACTCAATTCAATTCATGGTTTTTTCGCCAGTAACCAACTCGTAAGAGGCAACGAATTCATGGCAAAATTCAGCCGTTTGGTGCGCCAAATTTTGGATCAATCCGCATTAGAGAGCCACTCTCTGACACAAGAAATCGAAACCTTACGTCTCTACTTAGACATAGAAAAAGAGCGCATGGCAGGTGACTTGGATTATTCAATTCAGTTAGATGCTTCTTTAGAAGCAGATTTTATTGAATTACCTCCTTTGATTTTCCAACCCTTTGTCGAAAATGCTGTTTGGCATGGTATTGCTCCCAAAAACAAGAAAGGGCATATTTGGATTGACATTCAAAAAAAAGATGAACAAGAATTGCGTTGTTTAATCATAGATGATGGAGTTGGGCTGCAAAAAAAATCTAACTCTCTCAAACCAAAACACCGCTCCAAAGGTATCCAAATGGCAAGAGAAAGGCTTAGGAATCAGGGGCAAATCGAAATCAAAGACAACCTTGAGAAGAGCGGAGTTACCGTTCAAATTAATCTTTCAATTGACTAAAAATGATACGCACCATCATCATTGACGATGAAAAAAACGCACGGGTTACGTTGAAGAGTTTGTTGGACAATTTTTCAACAAAAGTTCAGGTCGTGGGCGAAGCCTTCAATCTTGAAACGGCTATTGAATTAATCAAAAAAAGCTCACCTGATTTGATTTTTTTGGATATTCAACTCAAAAAAGCAACTGGATTCGATTTGCTCCAATGTCTCCCCAATTTAAAATCCGAAGTTATTTTCGTGACAGCCTATGATAATTACGCTATCAAAGCTTTCCAAATGGCAGCCTTTGGATATTTGTTAAAACCTGTTCAGCTAAGCGAATTATCCAACATCATTCATCGCTTTGAAGCCAGACAAAAACAGCAACATACCATCAACCACACCCAAATATTAATCGAAAACTTTGACGAAAATCGCATCAAAAAACTGGTTATTCAAAACGTAAATGGCTTTAAAGTCTTGCCCTTAGAAAAAATTCTCTACCTCCAAGGAGAAGTCAATTACACCCGATTCTTTTTAGCAAATGATGAAAAAGTACTGGTAACGAAAACCTTAAAAGAATATGAAAGTCTCCTCTCCGATTACGGTTTTTTTCGAATCCACCAGTCTTATATCATCAATTTGAGTTTTGTAGAGGAATACATTAAGGGAGATGGCGGCATTGTGGTAATGGAAAACGGCAAGCATCTAAATCTTTCCCGAAGGAGAAAACAGCAGTTTTTGACTCGGTTTCTGGGAGGAAAAAATTAATTATTTATATCATTTTATGTAGCCTAAAAAGGCTAAATAATTGACTCTATTTATATTTTTCAATATTTAACCCAATCCCAACCTTAATCAATCATTTTTACGTACCTTACACATATTAAATAATTAAAAAAACTCTCTTCATTCTCATTTGAATTTTTATGCCGCTCGACAAAAAAGCGTTTATTCTTTTAGCCATCCTAAGTCTATTGATCATGTCGCCAATAGGTTTAGCTTTAGCAGTATTTCTGCAAGAAAAATCCATATTTGACCTCTTCTTTTCCTCCAATTTTTCTTGGATGGCTCAAATCTTAATAGGGACTGCTTATGGTATTGCAGGAGCTGCAATTGCTACTTCTTTGGTCAAAATCCCCTTTTTTGAACCTGTTAAATCTTTCTTTGGCGAAACCTTCAAAGGTGTACAATTGTCCATTTTTGATATTCTGCTGATTTCCGTTTGTGTGGGAATTGGAGAAGAATTGCTGTTTAGAGCGGGTATTCAGCCTTTTTTGGGGGTTTGGATGACCTCCATCGTCTTTGTCATTGCACATGGTATTTACCTTGACCCTCGTAGAATGCCTTTTTTTGTAATTGGTTTGTTTATGATTTTACTGAGTTCGGGATTGGGTTACCTTTTTGAATATGTGGGTATTACCGCTGCAATAGTTGCCCATGCGGTCTATGATGCCATCAGTTTGGGGGTGATTGTAAAGGAAAATTCCACCCAACGCTCCGAATGATTTTCTCGTTAGTAGTAGTGTTTCCGTGATTTATTTCACTAACCTCGAACCCTACAACCATGAAGAATCAGCTACTAAGGAATAATTCGAAAACAAATGCACCAAAATCGGTTTATAAGGAGTTGATATTGAAGTGCTTTTTTGATTTTTATTCTTATTTTAATTTATGGCTAATTCTCCTCCTCACTATTCTGTCTTTTCCCACATTTCTACATGCACAAGCCATCTACAATGGTCATGTTCAAGATGTCAGCAATAGAAAAGCCATTGCAGGGGTGACCGTAAAGTTGTTGAATACGGGCATTGAACAAACAAGCAATTATTTTGGCGACTTTTTGGTGAAGAATACCGAAATCGACAGCCTTAGCAAACCGCTGAATAGTTACCGTTTTTACAACAATTCGATGATATGGTCTGGAGAATTGGACATTGCTTTGAAGGTTTTTTCTATCAATGGTAATCTTGTAGATGCTCAAAACCAGCTCGGCAATAGCGGTGCTTACCTATTCCCCAATTTCCCTTTTGGAGCCTATATTTTGCAGGTTGAGACTCAAAATGGACTGCAAAGCTTTAGGGCTTTTTCGGATGGGCAAAAAACGGTTATTGCAGACAAAGAAGCAATATGGCACCGTTCTTCTGTCCCTTCAAAATCGGATACTTTACTCCTCACCAAAGACGGCTATTATCCCAGAACGATTCTATTACAGGGCAGAGATACACTACTAACTATCAATTTATTGAAAAGAATTGGGAACGATGAAGAGATTCACTACTTCAATGAATTACTTGCTCCTGTGGCTTACGAATTGATGAGTGGACTGCCTTCGAGAAGCAATGATGGGCAGGTGTCATCGGTAAAAATAATTTACAATACCGACAACAGCTTGATGTACTACATGAACACCCAACTGTACAAATACCATTCTGAATTTGCCAAAAAACAATTGGGTTTCGACCAAGGAAACAATGCCTTCAATCAAACCCAATACTTAGAAAACGAAAATCGTTTTTTGTATCCGGCCAACCTCAATTACTACAAACACCTCGACAAATACGTGATTTATTTGGTGACTGCCAATGAGATGCCCTGTGAGAAAATAAAAATATTATACGACAAAATACTGGCGACTTCTTATATGAAAGGCAAGTTGTTTTTGTACGACAATCGCCCAGAATTCAGTCTTTGTGATGTGCCTAAAATAACGCCCGAAGAACTCTACAATGGGCAAAACTACCAAGCTTTGAACTTGGCAGAGAACTATGGTTACCTGAACAAGGTCGAATTGAAGGATTTGGAAGATACTTATTTGGGGCGACGTGACATTGTCTTGTTGAATGGCATTCCTAACGATGTGTCGGTGGTTGCAGGCATCATCACCACCGAATTCCAAACTCCCTTGAGTCACATCAATGTATTGAGTCACAACCGCAATACGCCCAATATGGCTTTGCGGGATGGTTGGGAGAGTGAATTGTTGGATTCTTTTTTGGGAGAACTGGTTTACCTCAAAGTACGCTCCGATTCTTTTGAAATCAGAAAAGCTACACTGCCAGAAGCTACTGCATTTTGGGAACAAAACGAGCCTCAAAACAGCATCACTTTGCCCAAAGATACCGAAGTGGATGGCTTGGTCAATTTATATTCAGCCGATTACAGAGATTTGGATATCATTGGAGGAAAGGCAACTAATTTTGCAGAAATGCTCAATGTGTGGGTAGACGGCAAACAAATTCCTGTCCCTGAATCTCCTTTTGCCATTCCGTTTTATTACTATGACCAACACCTCAAAAGTGCGGGGCTGGATGTATTCATTGAAGAAATGCTGCAAGATGCCGACTTTATCAACTCTCCTGCTATCCGAAAGGCAAGATTGGAAGACCTGCAAGATCGCATCAAAGATTATCCTTTGGATACTGAATTGGTGGATTTGGTGAGGGCAGAAATCAAAAATTTTGCGGAGTTCCCTTCCTTTCGTTTTCGATCTTCGACCAACGCTGAAGATTTGGAGAATTTTTCGGGTGCGGGATTGTACAGTTCCTATTCTGCAAAGGAAAACGATTCTAAAAAGACGATTGACCGAGCTATCAAAAAGGTGTGGGCGAGCCTGTGGAATTGGCGGGCGTTTGAGGAACGGTCTTACTACAAAATTGTGCATACTTCTTGTGCAATGGGGATTTTGGTGCATCGCTCCTTCCCAGATGAAGATGCAAATGGCGTGTTGATTACCAAAAACTTGTACAATACCAATCCTGGTTTTATCATCAATGTGCAGTACAAGGAATACAGCATTGTGTTTCCCGAACCCAATATTCTCAACGACCAAATCATGCTTTTACTTTGGTCTATTGTCCCTGGTCAGGATTTTATGATTGAATACCTGACGTTTTCTAATCTTCCCGAACTGAATGGCGAAGCGGTGATGACCGATGCCGAAATCATGGAGTTAGGGAAGTATTGTTTGGAATTGAAGCGGCATTTTTATCGGAATGTTCCGCATGACTGCAATTGCAGTGAACAAGAGTTTGGATTAGATATTGAATTTAAGGTGGATTCTGATGTGAGAGATAGGAAAGTTTATGTGAAGCAGGCGAGGTTTTATAAGTGATTATTCAGATTAAAAACAATATTGATAATAAACAATAGTTAAGCTTAACTTAATTCTCAACTCTTTTTAAAACATATTTATCAAGCCCATGTTTATTTTTTATGGTATCAACAATATAATTATTTAAAATATACTCTATTCCTTGATTCTTTTTTAGCATTAAACCATATCAACCTACTACACCCATATCTCCAAATCTCATTCGATTTTAATACTGCAAAATCGGCTGCAAAAAACAATTCCTTCACTTCACCAAGTCAATAATCATCTGTTTTTGAGCCTTTAGCATTTTGTAAATAAAAATCAACTCGTCCATCTTAGTGCTATCATAACTTTCTGAAATATAGTAACGTTTGCCCTTCAATCGCACAAAAAACCACAAACGCCCAATAATGTAGATTCCATACAAAGGTATTTCCGTAAACGAAGTAGGTTCGGGGTTAAAAAGAGTTGCTTTGGGTTTCTGGTTATTGAGTAGTTGAGCTACACAAAGTGTCACCAAAAGTTGTCCAACAGGGTCATTAGAGGAGTCTTTTTCCTTTTTATATTCGTGAATAAAGAAGAAAGGCTGTTTAGGGGCATATAAACCATTTGCTACCATCCATTCTACTTTCCCTTGTAAAATATTGTTGTTGTAGGTAATTTTCATTTCTCTTTCTTCAAAAGAAGCAATCTCAAGTTGGTAAAGATCAAAATCTACCATCTGAACAATCTGACTGATAAATTTTGCCCTTAATTCCTGTTCATTCCAATTCCGAACATACAATTTCAACTTGTTATTCAAATACAATAACTGCTCATGTTCCTTACTTTCAATACTTTCTTTTTCTGCCTGTTGCAGCCAATGTATTATATACCCCTCTGCTTCTAGTTCTTGCTTTAAGTCAAAAGCATCCGTTGCCATTGTTTCTGTAAATGAGGAGAATGTATAGACTGGTAATTTGTTTGCTGTATTTTTCATTGAAATTTCACTTTTAGTAAAATTAGAGCTCTTCTACAAAAACAAACAGAAAAATAGAAATGTTTTAGTTTTACTTCGAATCGAAGGACAAATGTCACTTGATATTGAAGTAACATTTTTTCTGTAATGTTCTGTACAAGTGCAATTACTCGGAACAAGATTTTAATTTATTGAGTTTATGGTGGGTTTTGATGTGGGTGAACGGAAGGTTTATGTGAAACAGGCGAGGTTTTATAAGGAAATACTTGGTGAGATTTCCTCTTCAATTCTTTTGTGTTTTAGTTCAAAAAAAAATCTTATCCTAAAAAAGGCTTTAGCTACCAAACAAAATAGTTAGCTAAAGCCTTGAAACATGTAAGGATAGACAGGGAAATATCTTATTAAGTGGTAGGACAAAATTAGTGTCAATCAATAAGGTGGTTCTTAATATCTTGCCCCTAAGAATTTAAAGTCTCACTCCTCACATCCCTTTTCTGTCCTCTTATTTAATTAAGTTGAGTGTGTCACAAATCGGTTGCAATAGTAAGCCCAACGGGGTTCAAGCAATAGCGTGGGGCGAAGCCCTATGGTGTGTAAAAGAGTTTCGTTAGCCCTGAAAGGGCGTAAGCATAAAACCGTTTGAATGCTTACGCCCTTTCAGGGCTGAATTTACATTTATACATTTACCTCGTAGGGCGCCGTAAACTTTGCCCTACGCTATTGCTAATGCCCTTTCAGGGCAGCTTGTGAAAGAAATAAATTTTGACAACCGATTTGTGACACACTTAATTAAGTTGAACTACTTTTTATTCACCAAAAACTTAATAAACGAATTGGTAATCCAGTTTCTATCAGATTTGACTACGGTATCTAAGGTTTTGTCTGCCACATTGGAAAATTCTGTAAGGTCGCCAATCATTTTTTTGAAGGCATCAACATCTTCCCCCTCCCCTTCTATTTCTTTTAGGTCACTCAAAACAGCCTGAATGGGAGCAAGCTCTCTTTTTTTGCGTTCTTCAATAATTTTACTGGCAACTTTCCAAATGTCTTTTTCGGCATAATAATACTCTTTTCGATGTCCCAGTTTGTGTTCCTTTCGGATTAACCCCCAGTCAATTAAGGCCCGTAGGTTCATGTTGGCATTACCCATAGAAATTTCGAGTGTTTCCTTGATTTCAGAAGCAGTCAATGCTTCTGGAGAAATCAATAGCAATGCGTGTACCTGTGCCATTGTACGGTTGATACCCCATTTAGAACCCAAAGCTCCCCATGTTTGGATAAACTGGTCTTTACCTTCTTGTAATGTCATTTTCATTCACGAATTTAATGAAATTTTCAGAGTTTTCAATATTTTTTGAAAATTCAGTCCCTACTGTTTAGCAACGTTCAAAAATTTGATTCTTACCAAATGTTTGAAGTAAGTCATTTTAATTTTCATTCGCCACTTAGACTATACATTATAAGTAATTCCTTGAAGAATTGTTGGTCAATGACACAAAAAAATAACCCTCAACCAGTATTTTGTTACTGATTGAGGGTTGTTTTGAAGAGAATTTAGTTTTTTATCCTAACAAAATAATTGCTATTTCATTAACAATGAATGTTTTGCAAAACCGAAGCCTCAATATTTTTACTTTATAGAATAGGATTAGGCACTGACCTAATAACCAAACTGGTATTGCAGTCCAATAGTCACAGCATTTGTACCTGCTACAATATTGTTTTTGCCGCCGTGTACAATTTGCATACCTGCGCCCAATTGTGTTTCAGCAGTAAATGACAAGCCCTTCAAAGCTCTCAAAGACAAGCCTGCTTCTCCATACACACGGGTATAAGTACTCGCAACGGCTCTTGACTGAAAATAATCGAGATCACTTCCCCAAGCCAGCATTTGGTTGTCAAATGTTGTACCTACATTGACACCAGGCCCTGCATAAAGGTTGATGTTTCTACCAATTCGTTTTTTGAAGAGGTAAGAAGCCGAAATCATAAACTCGTTTTCAACAAGGCAATAAGTCAAATTTCTTTGTTGTCTATTGTCGTCAAAACCATAATAATCCAACATCAACTCTCGCTCCAAATTCACACTGACTCCCAAACGAAGTTCCTGCTGCAAATTGTGAGTTCCTTTGTCGTAGCTAAAAGGGTGTAAGGCAACGTATGCGCCCAATCTTCCACCTTCCATAGCTGCATAGTAATCACCGTTTTCACGCAAATCCCCAAGTCCAATAGTAGGCACAACACCTCCTCGAATCATGCTTTCCAAACCTTGTTGGCTGACATTGGTGTAGTTGTCAATATATCCGCCGATGTGAACCCCCATGTTTGCTACCTTCCATTTTTTGATTTTGGGAGTCGCATTGTCCAAACTTGGAATGGTTTGTTGGGCATAAGCGGATTGGAATCCAATAAAAATGCAAAGAGACCAGATGAGAAATTTGTACGATATTTTCATTTCTTTGGTTAATTTGATTGAAGGTAAAATGTGTTTGTTCAAAGTATAAAACGCAAGGACTTGAGAATCCGTTGCTGCTTTATGTCTTCAAAGGTAAATTACTTCACTCGGTGCTGCAATTACATTTTTTCACCAATATTCCTTACAAATTCTACGTGGATGAAGAGATAAGGACTCAAAAAAACGCCCCAATTTTCAATACCCTCAGGATAAAGCATTAGTCCATAAAACAGTGTCGTA
>JBGCDY010000855.1:0-4216 GCA_045105835.1 Chitinophagales bacterium | reverse complement strand
CAGCACCTTGATGGATTTGGCGGCTTTGGATAAAAAGGCGATTTTAATTCCTACGCCTGGTCAAACAGAGCAAGATTATTTGGCGAATTATTTTGAGTCTAAAGGGATTTTTTACAGTTCTCCACAAAGTGAGTTTGACCTGTTGAAGGCATTAAAAGAAAGCGAAAATTATTCGGGTTTTGGATTCAAATCCGAAAACAATGCTTTATTGAAGGAGGCAATAGAGGGCTTATTGAAGAACAGCGGATAAGAAAAACAGAAAAGGCTTCGGAAGTAAAATTCCCGAAGCCTTTTCACGATGATTAAAGTCGTTGGAAACGACAGTAAATGGTAAACACTCGTTGTGAACGAGCACAAGTATATAGTTCAATTTCCATTCATTTTCTAAAGCATTTTACGCATTTTTTTGTGTGGAATACCCGCATCCATGTATTCGCTGCTTGTGATTTCAAAACCCAAATTTTCGTAGAAAGAAACCACATAGGTTTGTGCCTCAATCAACATTTGTTTGTAGCCTTTTTCAGCAGCAGCTTTTAGAGCCGCATCCATCATCCATCTCCCCAAACCTCTCTTTCTATGAGATTTGCGAACAACCAAACGTCCCATTTTTACATTTTCGCCTTGTGAAACCAATCGAAGTGTCCCCACAACCCTTTGTTGTTTGTCCAAAACTACCAAATGATTGCATTTGCGGTCATACTCATCCACCTCCAATTCGATAGGCACACGTTGTTCCCACACAAAAACCTCAAGGCGCAGTTTGATGGCTTCGACCAACAATGGGTTCTTTGGAGAGATTAATTGAATCGAATAGTTGCTGTTGATATATGCTTGTTCGTTCATGGACTTAGGCATTTGATATTGATTAAACACGGGTTGAAGGATTTGGGTAGCTAAAGATAATGGGAAATAATTATCTTATGTCTATTTACTTCTACTTTATGTTTTTAACAAGACAATTTTTATTCCACAATTATCTTTTTTGAAGCACTCCTTGTGTCGGCTTGCACTTCAAGAAGATAAACACCTGCTGCAAAATCCTTAGTATCAATTGTCTCATTAAATTTTCCATTGATTTTTTTCTCATAAGAAATTTGCCCATTCATGTTATATAACCGAATTGTGACATTCCTACTTTCCAAATCTCCTTTTACTCGGAATCTATTGCGGTGTGGATTCGGAAAAATTTGGATTTGTTCTAATAAAGAATTTACTACTTCAATATCTGTCTGAATTGGTGCAGTATATACTCCATCCGAATTTGTTCCCATATAGCCCCCCCAAGCGATGTGTTCAGGAGCGGCAACCTCCAATTTGGAACGGCGAACGAAAAATCCCTTATTGGGTTTGACCGCCGAACTGCTGCTGTGTTGTGAATAGATAAAATCCAACATACCATCTGCGTCCAAATCACCTACCCATGCGGTTGAACCCAAATTAGTCCCTGATTGAAAATTGGTAATGGCAATGTCTGAATCATCATTGAAGTCCTTCAATCTCCACTGACTTTGATAAGGTGAACCATCTGCAAAATTCTTGTTCAAACAGTACATCACTTCTTCTTTCCCGTCGCCATCATAATCTACTGCCAAAGGAGAAATCACGCTCCATCCCGACAAGGTATCTTGCTGCAAAATATCTCCCGTTTTGCCGTCAATCATCAAGGAAATGAACCGCAAGAAAACAGGTGCAATTCCTTCTCCTACAATCGTGAAAACGTCGGGAATCGTATCGTTCGTAAATTGACCAATGGCAGGAGTAGCCACTGTTTCCGTCCCTTCAATACCACTTTCCCACAAAATGCTGTTGTCTTTGCCATTGATAGCCGTAATTTTTTCACCATAACCTGCAATAACAATGTCGTGTGTACCATCTCCATTCACATCTGCCAAACTCGGAGGCGGAACATATCCCTTTCGATTGTTGCTGACCAAGGCAGTGGCATTGCTCAAATCCTCGTTGAGAATATCGGCTAAAGACACACGCCAGAGTGAACCTTCAATGGTTTCGCCACCCGACCCAAAAATAACCTCCAATTCGCCCTCTCCGCCAAAGTCATGTACCAAAGGGGAAAGATAAGTTTCTTTGCCGTCAGGAACGGGAGCTTTGGCGATTTGTGCGCCATCCAAGCCACTGACAATCATTACATTTCCTATCGGACGGATAAGGTCTAAAGGTGTCGCAAATTTGTCGCCTCCATTTGCAGTCAGCAAATCCGCTACATTGTCACCATTTTGGTCGGGTATCCACTGGCAAGTATAAAAATTGTACAAACCTGCTTCTTCGCCCGCATTGACCGTGTCTCCTTCTGGGTAAAACTCCCAAATTATCTCACCCGTTGCGCCATTGATTGCTATCAATTCAGCTTCTCTACCAGCCATGAAAACATCTGGAATCTCGTCACCACTGATGTCTCCAAAGAGCGCACTACCAAACATTTGGTTCCTTGCACCAACTCTCCAAAGCGGATTTCCCGTTTTCCCATCAAATGCGCTGACACTTTGTGAGCGTGGAAAATCTTCCAAACCACCACCAACGACGATGTCCAATGTTCCATCATTGTTCAAGTCTGCTGCTCTGGGTGAGGAAAAATTGTTGGTGGAGTCCGTGAATGCAGTCCACACATTTTGAGCAAATTGTGGTGGACTTAGCAATAAAGCGAAGGCTAAAACGAATATTTTTTTCATATTTGGGTGTTTTGGGCTTGTGTAAAATGAATGAACGACCTAACCAAAGCAACAAAAACTATTCCTCAATTGTAGAACAAAGGAGGTGTTTAAGCCAATGATAAAACGTAAAAATTGAACGACTTTTACTTAACTTTGCCCTATGAAAACAGTTAAATCTCTCATCATTACAGGTTTTGGTATCAATTGCGAAGAAGAACTATCTGCCGCTTATAAATTGGCAGGTGCCGAAGCCTTGATTGTTCACCTCAATGATATTTTAATCAAAGGGTTTAATATTCACGATTTTGACATTGTGAATTTCCCTGGAGGTTTTTCTTTTGGCGATGATATCTCCTCTGGCAAGGTATTGGCTAACAAAATTAAGTATAAAAAGTTGAAATCTGGCAATACGTTGTTGGATGAATTAAAACGCTTTTTGGCAAATGGCAAGTATGTCATGGGTATCTGCAATGGGTTTCAGGTATTGGTCAAAATGGGTTTATTGCCAAATATTGCAGGAGAGGTCGAACAAGAGGTCACCTTGACACACAACAACTCTGGAAAATACGAAGATAGGTGGGTACACTGCAAAGTGAATGACCATGTGCATACGCCATTTTTGAAGGGTATCAAGCGGTTTGCAGTACCTGTACGACATGGTGAAGGCAAGTTGATTCTCAAAGACAAGGCAGTTGAAGCACAGATTCTCGAACAGGGCTTGAATTGTTTGACCTATTGTGATGCAGACGGAAATCCAACGGATGTTTACCCATTGAATCCCAACGGCGCAGCCTTAAATTGTGCAGGTTTGACCGACCCAAGCGGGCAAGTATTTGGGTTGATGCCACACCCTGAAGCTTTTTTGAGCTTTTACAATCATCCAGATTGGGGTCGCATGAAACGTGAAAATCCCAATATTTCGGAAGACGGAGAGGGGTTGCAAATTTTCAAGAATATTGTCAGCCATATTCAAGAATCGGGAGTGAGCGGACAGAGTTAAGTAAGTTCAAATTAAAAACTCAAATGCAAATGCAAATAAAAAATTATATTCAATAAAATATAATTTAATATTTTACTTTACTTTAGGCAAAAAATCAAATTGAAGACACAAAATCAACATTACTCATGGAAAGAGACATTCTTGTTATCAAAAATATGTTGCTTGTCCTGCTGGCTATCATTGCGGTTTACATCGTAAAAGAGTTGGCGAGTTTGTTGATTCCCTTGGTTTTAGCCTTGTTTTTGGGCATATTGCTACGTCCATCCTTGGTTTGGCTACAAGAACGACGGATTCCTTTTAGCTTGAGTGTCATTGCAGTTTTGATGTTTTTGGCTTCCTTGTTTACGATGGTTGGGCAAATTATTTACCAAACTGGCTCCACTATTTTGGCACAACAAGAAAGACTTGTAGGGCAAGTAGAAACAAAGTTGCACCCTATTTTGCATTCAATGGAAGAGATGACAGGCTTCGAAACGGGGATTCATTCGGGTGGTATTGTTGAAGGACTTCAAAAATTCATTTCCTTGGATTGGCTCATCCGTTCTTC
>JBGCDY010000854.1:0-2771 GCA_045105835.1 Chitinophagales bacterium | reverse complement strand
TGGAGTGTAGGCTATAAAATGGCGGTGAATGGTAAGGATGCCCTTAGTTTTGTAGACAAAGAACAATACGACCTTATTCTGATGGATATTCAAATGCCTGTCATGGATGGATACCAAGCTACTATTGCTATTCGAAACAGCCACAACCTGAACAAAAATACTCCAATTGTAGCATTGACAGCTTCTGCACTAATAGACCAACGTGACAAAGCCTTTTCTTTGGGGATGAATGGGCACATTACGAAGCCGTTTACACCAAATCAGCTATTGGAGGGTATTAAGACCTTTGTAGACGGAGGGGAAGGAACACTTGATTCCCTGAATCTGAAAAAAACAGAGGAAGACCTACCTTTAGACCCTTTAGAACTTTCAATAGAAATTCCGACTGAAGAAGAAGAAACAGAGTTTGTATTTGTGGAGGCTTTGGACAATGAATACCTTCAAGAGTTTTATGAAGGAGATATGGATTACATGATTGACATGTTTGAAAGCTTCTTTGAAAGCACTGTTCCTGAAATTCCGCTATTGAAGGAGTATGCCGAAGCGGAAGAATGGATCAAATTATCAAGACTTGCCCACAAGATTGCACCAACGTTTTCTATTGTCGGATTGACAGAGTTAGAGCCTTTGTTTAGAAAGGTGGAAAAATTGGTGGATGCAAATTCTACAGGTTCGGAATTGATAGAATTGATGGAGAACATTCATCAACTGTTGCCTGATAAAGTGGCTCTGATACAATCTGAACTCAATAGAATGAAACGAATCCACTCATCATAAAGGTAAATGAGATTGGAGACTACAATTAGAAGAGTAAGTACCTTGAATTTAGTGAAATAGAAATACCAATAAAATTTTTAAACCAATACTAAAATTTAGATAGCAGCATGAAGATGCAATGTATGATTGTTGATGATGAGCTGATGGCTCGTAAATCACTCGAAAGGCTCTGTGGTCGAATACCCGAACTCGAAGTTGTCCAAGTTTGTGAAAGCGCAGAAGAGGCATTGGAGTTCTTAAAGAAAACAGAAGTGGATCTTGTTTTTTTGGATGTAGAAATGCCTGGCTTAACAGGACTTGAGTTATTGGATAGCATTGCAGTAATGCCACAGATTATTTTTACTACTTCAAAGACAGAATACGCTTTTGAAGCTTTTCAATACGAGGCAACCGATTATGTCCAAAAACCTGTGCGTTTTCCAAGGTTGAATCAAGCTGTTCAGAAAGCAGTTAAAATATATGAAGACGCAAACAAACAACAAGGAGAAACTGGTGTAGAGGGAGATCTAAGTAAAGATGAAATCTACATCAAGGACAGCAACAGATATGTCAGAATCAAATACGACGATATCTTGTATATTGAAATCTCTGGGGACTATGCTACGATTTTTACCTCCAAAAATCGACACATCGTACACAGTACATTGAAGAATATGCAAAATAAATTGCCGCCAAGTAGTTTTCTAAAAGTGCATAGGTCTTATATCGTCAATTTAACCAAGATTGTTGATATTGAAGACAATAGTCTTTTGATAGGAGACAAAATTATTCCTATTAGTCGCTCGAATAAGCCAGTGTTGATGGATAGGTTGAACCTATTGTAATCTAAACGGTTTTTGAGTACACAGAATTACACCATTCTAAACCAACCATTTCCAACTTAAATTAACACACTAATGAAGCTCACCGTTTTTATTGTTGACGACGAGATAATGTACAGCAAAATGCTTTCGCATCTATTTAAATCAAAAGAACAATTCAATTTACATGTATTTTCAAATGGTAGTGATTGTATTGATAATTTGCATTTGAAGCCAGATGTGATACTACTCGATTATAGTTTGCCAGATGACAATGGGGAGGTTATATTGAAGCGAATTAAGGAGTTTGATAAGCGTATTTTTGTGATAGTCATATCTGGTTCAGTCGACAAGAGTACCCCCAAAAGAATGATTCAATTGGGCGCACATGATTTTATCTCAAAAGATTTGAACACCAAATATAGAATTCTAAACACAGTGAACCTTATGAGAGAGGTACTGTTGTTGAGACATCAAAAACAACAATTGCTGAGAAGATTGAAGAAATAATTTTTTTGATTTTTGTTCCACAGGGTTGATTTCACCAAGGAGAAATCAGCTTCTTTCCCAAGCAAAAATCAAAAGCTTATACCTCAAATGCAGAACTTATTTTTTTACCATTTTTCAGTCAAGTTGTTTTGTGTCATTTATCAAAGAACTTAGGTCAGATGTATATTAAAAACCCGAATAACGAAAGTATTTTAGAAGCAGTTAGAGATATAGGAATAGACAGCCAAGACAGTCTGTTATTGATGTTTGGAGAAAAACAAGTATTTGATTTCGACTCATTACATAGGAGTCTATCTACCTTGGATATTTCCTTTTTTGGAGGTGTCTTTCCTGGTCTTATTTATGAAGGAAACCGCTATGAAGATGGCTGCATTCTTCTCAAGTTAAATGTCATCAAAAAACCCATTTTGGTTCATGGGCTGCAAAATAAGAACTTTGAGCTTCCCAATGTTCCAGATATCGAAGCACTCTATGGCGAAAAACGCACAGTTTTGACCTTTGTAGATGGCTTGACGAGCAATATCGCAGCTTATCTCTCTAAGCTCTATGATGTATTGGGCAATACGGTCAATTTCATTGGAGGAGGCGCAGGTTCACTCACATTGGTACAACAACCTTGTGTTTTTACCAATCAGGGGATTTTTCAGGATGCTGCCGTCATTTGCTTTTTAGACTACAAGTCCC
>JBGCDY010000853.1:0-2957 GCA_045105835.1 Chitinophagales bacterium | reverse complement strand
TTTTCTTTGTTTTGTGTTTTATGAGTGGAAAAAATAAATTACATTTTTCGGGTGGAACATCTCCCAACCCCCTTCAAAGGGGGAATAAAGGTTATAAGTTTATTTCTTCCGCATTCCTTAGTAACGAATGAAAATTAAAATAAGAATTAAAATGAAAAAACTACTTCTTGTTCAGATAGTTGTGAATTTCAAATGCTGAACTTATTTTTTGAGTGTTACTTAGATTCAAAAAACTATCTTTTTGAATTACAAAAAAACGAAAATTTTGGAATAATGGTACGCAAATGAAATATGTTCTTTGATAATTTTTGTGGAGAAGTGAAGGACTTCAATGGTTTTGTGCTGCAATAAATAGTATGAAGTGTAGGGTTTGTCATTTTGGAAAAATCTTGTGATGGGGTAGGAGGACTTTGCTTGAATAGCTATCCAAAAAGATTATTGGACCTAAACCTAAACACAAAATTAAACCAAACCGATTTTTGAAAAAAAAGCATATGGCAGGGAACTTTGGAGATGTTAAAATATGTTATAGCTGCATAAATCGAACTCAAACTATCAATTGTGTATGAAACAAAATTACATTTAACTAACCTATTTAAACATTAAAACTATGCAAAAATTAAAGCAGTATTCTGCCTTTATCATGGTCGGTTTTGGAATTTTGTTTTTGTTCTCTTTGTCAGGTAGTTTGATAGAAAATGTCGCTGCGGATGAAGTAGTGGTCATTCAAGACGCAATTGATGGTGAATTACACTATCACTTTACACCAGGTATGAAATGGCAGGGTTTCGGTACAGTCACCAAATACACGAAGGAAAGTCAATATTGGTTTTCGGCTTTGAAGGATCAAGGAGGTGTGGAGGACAGAAGCATTCCGATTCGCTTCAATGATGGTGGTTCGGCTCGGATGTCGGGTTCTGTACGTTGGAAATTGCCTATTGATGAGATGAGTATGAAAAAGGTGCATACCTTGTATGGTTCTCAGCGAGCAGTGGAGCAGCAATTGATTCGGACGGTAATGGAAAAGTCGGTCTATATGACGGGACCTTTGATGTCCTCCAAAGAATCTTATGCTGAAAGGAGGAATGATTTGTTGTCTTTTATTGACGACCAAGCCTCTGTGGGAGTTTACAACACGACTACCAAAGAGGTGAAAGGTGCTGATCCTTTGTCTGGGACGGAAAAGACCTTTACGATTGTAGAGATTGACTTGGATGCAAACGGGAACTTCAAACGCCAAGAAAAGTCTCCTTTGCAGGAGTATGGTGTGTCGATTTCTAACTTGGCTTTGAACAAAATCCAATACAATGAAACGGTAGAAAAGCAAATTGCTACACAGCAAAATGCGATTATGGAGGTGCAAACTGCCATTGCGAAAGCAAAGGAAGCAGAACAAGATGCGATTAGAGCGGAGAAAGAAGGTCAAGCGCAGTCTGCAAGGGCTAAGTGGAAACAAGAGGTAATCAAAGCGCAAGCGGTGACGGAAGCAGAGCAGCAAAAAGAAGTGGCTAAATTGTCTATGGAGTCTGCCGAATACTTCAAGAAGGAGCAAATCTTGAAGGGTGAAGGAGAAGCGGCTCGTAAGAAGTTGGTGATGAGTGCGGATGGTGCTTTGGACAAAAAATTAGCAGCTTGGGTGAGTGTCAATCAGCAGTATGCAGATGCTATGAAAGACTACCAAGGTAATTGGGTGCCTAACATCGTCATGGGCGGCGAAGGTAAAACAGGCGGCGCAAACAATGGCGCACAGGATTTTATCGACTTGATGATGTTAAAAACTGCAAAAGATTTGTCTTTGGACTTGAGTGTTCCGAAAGGAAATCAATAAGTTAGACATGAATGGTATGTTTTGAAGGGTGAATCTCCAGCGAATTTATCCTTTGACTAAAACAAAAGCCTTTGAAGAATGTAGTGTTCTTTAAAGGCTTTTCCTTTTTTTACTTAATTTTAAGCGGAATTTAACGAATACAATAAACCTACTCGATGAATAACAATATTCTTTCAATTCAAGACCTCACCAAAGTTTACGAAAAGACAACAGCAGTCGATCACATCAGTTTGACCGTTCCAGAAAACACCATTTTTGGCTTATTGGGACCAAATGGAGCTGGGAAAACCACTTTGATTCGGATGATTACCCAGATTTTGATACAGGATTCGGGAACGATTCAGCTCAAAGACATTCCAACAGAGGCACGCAATATGCATATTGGTTATATGCCCGAAGAGCGTGGATTGTACAAAAAAATGAAAGTGGGAGAGCAGTTGATGTATTTGGCGCAGTTGAAAGACCTTAGTAAAAAGGATGCAAAGGCAAAAATTGACCATTGGCTGGAAAAGTTTGGGATTGAGGATTGGTGGAACAAGAAGGTGGATGAATTGTCGAAAGGAATGCAGCAGAAAATCCAGTTTATCGCTACAATTGTCCATGACCCCAGCCTCATTATTTTGGATGAACCTTTTTCAGGCTTAGATCCCATCAATACCAATTTGATTCGGAATGAAATTTATGAATTGAGAGAAAAAGGCAAAAGTGTCATTTTTTCTACGCATCGAATGGAGCAAGTTGAGGAAATTTGTGAACATATTGCTTTGATTAATAGTGGTCAAATTATTTTGGAGGGTGAGGTGAAAAACCTAAAGCATCGCTTCAAAGAGAACAAATTTAGTTTGCACTATGAGGGGGAAGCTCCTGTTTTGGAGACTCCTATTTTTAATGTACTGGAAAACCTTGACCAAAAACTTGAAATTAGCCCCAATGAAGGGTTTCATTCCAATGATGTCTTGCGAAAAAAAAAAAAAAAAGACATTAAGATTGATGCTTTTAATGTGATTTTGCCATCGCTGAATGAGATATTGATCAATCAGGTGAATGCGAGTTGAGGTGAGAGGTGAGAGGTGAGAGGTGAGAGGTGAGAGGTGAGAGGTGAGAGGGGAGAGGTGAAGTGATTTCTTGC
>JBGCDY010000852.1:0-3516 GCA_045105835.1 Chitinophagales bacterium | reverse complement strand
TTGTGTATAATCAGAGAAAACGTGGAGCAAGCCTCTTAGATTCTCTATTAGACACATTATTAGATTCTTCCAAAAGAACAGAAGAACAAATATTTGATTATAAATACGTATAAAAATCACGGAGAAACACCGTATGAGCCTTGTTCACTCAAAAAAAACCTTCAATGAAAAACCTAAACCTTACCGCAGTTTTGCTGCTACTTATTTTCCAGTCAAATATTTATGCTCAGAAAACCATTCAGTTTGTCAAACACTATGAGCCAGATGGTGACACAATTGCTATATATGACAAAGAGTGTATCATAGAGGAAAAGTATCAGATTTTGAGGAAAAACAAAAAGAAGAAAATCAAGCACGGTCGATATGAACGTTATTCAAAACTGGGTGAGTTGTTAGAGACAGGCAACTATCGTTTGGGCAAAAAAGTAGGCGTTTGGCAGAAATATATTGAGGATGGGCTGGTCTGTTTGGAGTACGATTATGACCAAAATAAAACTTTAGAGCCTATTGTCTTCAAAGGCGCAATTCTACGTTATCCGATACAAGTCTTAATCGCAATAGAAGAAAGTGGTGAATTACCCAAAGAGGGAGACGTGGTTTTGAAGATTGATTTTGATGAAAACTGCCATCTCATTCGAAGCGAATTGGTCAAAACTTCTCACGAAGAATTCAATACAATTGTTTTAGAGGGGTTTCGCAAGTATGTGGAATTGATGAATAAATATGGTCTGGAAATTGAAGAATGTACAGCAAATACCGAATTGTTTCCTATGTCTTTTAGAGCTCGTTAAATACTGATTTTCCGTTTCCTCGCCACCACTTCCCAAAATTGGGTCACCTCTCCCTCCTCTACAATTGCCGCTTCTTCATGCAATGCCACTGTTGGACAAATGTGAAAAGGCACGCCATACAGAATATCCCCCACCTTTGCAGTTTTGGCATCAGGTGACTGCAATACCAAATGTTCTTCACTGTGTACCAAAAACTTGTCCACTTTGAAGTTGAGAAAACGTACCCGATTGTGTATGGGGTTTTCGGAGGCAATCGACTTATGCCCCAAATCCACACAAACCCGATTTTCATCCAAAACGCTAATGATGCGGGTCATCACCAAAGCCGCAGGCTCAAAATCCATATCTGGAAAAGCCTCTCCATAGCCCGCATCCCAAAAAACATAGGTCCCAGGACTCAATTCCACTGCTTGATTTTCGGCATGAACAGGAAAAGTCGGACTGCCACCTGCTACCACCAAAGGCACATGCAAACCCACTTTCTTCAATCCGTCCAAAAATTCACCCACCTGCACAAAATCCTGTTCTGCCCAATCTTTGCGCTCTTCAAAATTGCCGTGGTGAATATGTCCATCGTACACATGCAAACCACCAATTTCTAAATGAGGCAGTTCTGTCACCAAACGATACAGGTCTATTGCCGTTTTGCCAGCCTTGATGCCACTTCGATGGTAGCCATTGTTGATGTCCAATAGCACATTCAATTCAAGATTTGCAGCGTGACAAACTTTCGATAATTGTCTAGCAGTCGCTTCATTGTCCACCAAAGTACGCCATTTGATTTTAGGGAAAACTTGCATCAACTTCAATAAACGAGGAATCTTGGTGTCCGTCGGTTGATGCGCCAAAATCACATCTTGACCACCATTCAGGGCTATCATTTCCGCTTCTGCAATGGTGGCACACTTAAATTTGGTGATACCATACTCTTCTACGTGCATACGAATGACCTCTCCCATTTTGTGGGTTTTGACATGTGGGCGAAGGCGGTCAATTCCTCCTGCGGTTTGGATGGCAGATTCGATGTTTTGGCTTACTCGGTTGGGATAAACGAGTAATGCTGGGGAATCTATTTGGTGGATGTTTTGGATGATGTGCCAGTTGGTCATGGTTGTATCGTTTTATTGCTGAATTACGGGGAATGTATAGTTTTTTTGTGAGGCTGCAAATTAAAAAGTGGGTATTTGATAAAAAGAAGAGGAGATTTTTTTTGTATCTGATATTTCTTACTACTACGGAGCTTTATCTTGTACTTCGATTTGCCTCAAACAAACAATATGCGATACTCTATTTTCTTACTATTTGGCTTCCTGAAGTAGTTCAAAAAAACAGGGCATATTTTTAAGATAGTTTCAAACTTTCGTATTGCCTTTCAATAATTTTTTCAGAAAAGCCCCCAAAAGAAGGAGCTTTTTTGAAAAACCACACGCTTTAATTGTCCTGATTTTTTCCAAAATTGCTCTTCATATTTTGCTGGGCTCAGATAACCAATGGAAGAATATCGCATAAGTATTATCACAATAATTATCCCTTCGGGTTATATGTCGAAAGCCATGCAGTTCCAATAAATTCTGAAATGCCAAAGAGCTATATTGACCACCACCATCCGTATAAACCAGAAAACTCTTTGCTGGTTGTCCTTGTGTGAATAAAATAACGTATAACTTTTGTTCTATGTGAAGTGATTGAAGTTGGAAATAAGTTTTATTTTGGATAGCTTGCATTTTTTATCTGTATTAAGCCCCCTTAATGAAACAGAGTAAAAAGCCCCGAAGAATAAGACTCAATGTATCAACATACAACTCATAGCACCAACTCCAAAAACAAATTCGGTCAATATTTCACCCCTACTCTTGTAGCCGAATCCATGATTTCATTGGCAGACATAGCCCCCGAAGCTGCCATATTAGAACCTGCTTGTGGAGAAGGAATATTTCTGGACTTATTAGCGCAAAAAGGTTTTCGAGATTTGACTGCTTATGAAATCGACTCCCAATTGGCGACTGACTACGATTGTGTCAAATACGAGAGTTTTGTATCTGCTCCGATTGAAGCACAGTACGATTTGGTGATTGGCAATCCGCCCTATATTCGTTGGAAAAACTTGGAGGTAGAACTCAAAGAAGAACTGGCAAACAATACGCTTTGGAATCAGTATTTCAATAGCCTATGTGATTACCTCTACATTTTCATCCTCAAATCCATCGAATGCCTCAAAGAAAATGGGCAGTTGATTTTTATCTGTCCAGAATATTGGATGAATACCACACATTCCATCAGCTTGCGAAATTATATGGTGGAACAGGGTTATTTTGAAAAGATATTTCACTTCAATGAAACGCCCATTTTTGAAGGAGCGACCATTTCGACGGTAATTTTCAAGTATGTCAAATCACAAAAAGCTGCAAAACCCAAAGTTGAAGTCGCCAAATATTTTCAGGCTAAGTCTCTGACTATTGACGTATTGAAGGAGATGAACAGCCCCAAAACAAAATATCCCAATATCCGAAAATTTTGTATTCCACCCTTTGAAGCGAATCAACGGTGGTTGTTGGTTGAAGAAAAAGAAAGAAAAGTGATTGCAGATTTTGAAAGGGCTTGTTTGAATCAGGCTTTGAAGAGGAAAGATTTGCAGGAAAGATACAGTACGATTGGAGAGGTTTGTAAGATTGGAAATGGCATGGTCAGTGGTTTGGATAAGATTTTTCAGTTGGGAGAGGTATAT
>JBGCDY010000851.1:0-7090 GCA_045105835.1 Chitinophagales bacterium | reverse complement strand
TTCAAAACTGAGGAGGCTATATTTTGTTTATTATAGGATGCTTAAATTTACGTTTTTTTCGTAGCATTGGATGCTGTCAGTATTTGTAAATTGTAAATAGATTTTTGATGGAAGGGACACAGATTTTGAAGGTAAACGGGCTTCGCTTGACCAATTGTCGAAGCGCAGTCATTGATGTATTTTGTACGGCAGATGCTGCAATTGGTCATGCAGAATTGGAGGATGCCTTAGTAGAGGAGGAATTTGACCGTGTGACGATTTACCGCACCATCAATACTTTTTTGGACAAAGGAATCATTCACAAAGTAATGGATGGCTCAGGAGTGGGAAAGTTTGCGCTGTGCTCTGCAAAATGTGATGAGCATGAACACCACGATGACCATGTGCACTTCAATTGTTTGGCGTGTGGCAATACGACTTGTATGGAAGATTTGGTAGTTCCCAACATTCATTTGCCCAAAGGATATGAAGTCAAAGAGGCAAATCTACTTTTGAAGGGTATATGTCTAAACTGCAAGAAGACCTAGTAAAAATCAAAATACGAGTTCAAATCCAAATTTATTGGTTTGGATTTCGGTTTGTGTGCGTATTTTTATTTTTTAATTCACGCTAATTGAAGTGAATGTTTTACTTTTGAAGGCTAAAAAATAGAGCTTCAAATATATTTAACAATTCCAAACATGAAATACCTTCCATCTATTTTATTGTCCAGCCTATTCTTCCTGCTCGTCATCATTGGGTGTCAGTCGGAAACCTCCAATAAAACTGCAAAAGCAGAGGCTACACCTGCGAAATCTGCAAAGGTTGATTCATCCGTATTTATGCAGTTGGGCAAAATTATCAGTCAGTGTCAAAAAGTAGAGTACATCTTGTACGATTATGGTATCACTTTCGAAACCCAAAGCACGAATGAGATGGAGCGATTCTTCAATTTTATTCAATTAGACATTGCTGATATTTCCCAATGCCCTTCGAGCTACAATGGGGGAGTGGTCTTTAAGGATATCGAAGGAGACATCAAAATGGAAATGGAGCTAAACATCGTACCTGAATGCAAACGAGTGGTTTTCAAACTGGATGGTAAAACCTACCACCAAGTATTCAATGACAAGGGAATAGACCTCTTCAAAGAAATCATCCGAATGCGACAAGGAAATTAGAATGCAACTCAAATGCAAGCAAAAGAAATCCAAACTTCTCCAAATTTTACAACTTTTTGAGGGAAAAGAACAAGCCCATTTTGCTCTTTGGGGTGTTTTATTGTGGTATTGAAGTTTTGACTTAAATTATTCCAAGATAGATGAACCCAATCAACAGCACAAAAGAAAAAGAGCAAAAAATTAGCTTGCAGATTGACGGAATGAGTTGCACCAACTGTTCTTTGGGTATTTCTAAATACTTAGAAAAGAAAGGCTTTGAGGAAGTGCAGGTCAATTTTGCAACGGGTACGGCACAGGTAGGCATTGAAGTAGAGAACCAAATTGAAGAGGTCAAACAGCATGTCGAAAAGCTGGGATTCACGGTTGTTTCCATTGAAGGAGAACATTTTTCTGAAAAAACATTTCAACAAGAATCTATAGATTCTACTTCAAAAAGTAGCTTTCAGCTAAGAGATTTATTCAATATCCAAAATTTATTGTATCTAAGTGCAGCATTGAGTTTGCCACTTTTTCTGGCGATGTTCCTCCCTTTTCCCTTCTTACACCATCCTTATGTACAGCTTGCGCTCGCAACGCCTGTTTTCATCATAGGCTGTCTATATTTTGGTCGAAGTGCTTTTTATTCTCTGCAATCGGGTATCCCCAATATGGACGTATTGGTGATATTGGGAGCGAGTTCTGCCTTTGGTTTCAGCTTGGTGAGTATGTTCAGCGAAGGATTGGTGAATGGACTCTATTTTGAAACTGCAAGCATGATCATCACCTTCGTTTTATTGGGCAAATACATGGAACACAAGGCGGTAAAACGCACAACTACTGCCATACAAGAATTGACTCAACTACAAAAGGTGCGGGCAAAACGAATCCTGCAAATGCATGGCGAAGAAATCATCGAACAAGTGGAGGCGCATTTACTTCAAAAAAAGGATTGGGTTTTGGTCAATACAGGTGACAACATTCCTGCCGATGGTACCATTATTTGGGGAGAAGCAAGTGTAGATGAATCCATGATTTCGGGCGAAAGTCTACCTATCTCAAAAGCAGTAAATGACCAAGTCACAGGTGGTACCGTTTTGCAGCAAGGAAGTATCAAGGTCGCCTTGACCGCAGTGGGAAGCCAAACAACTTTGTCGCAAATCATTGAATTGGTCAAACAAGCACAAGCAGACCAACCTCCCATTCAGCGTTTGGCAGATAAGGTCAGTGCTATTTTTGTACCTGCCGTTGTGGGAATTTCCTTCCTCACTTTTCTGATTGCCTACTTTGGTTTTCAGCTGTCATTTACCGTCGCTTTGATGAATAGCATTGCGGTGTTAGTGGTCGCTTGTCCATGTGCAATGGGCTTGGCAACTCCCACTGCCATGATGGTCGGGATGGGAGAAGTTGCTAAGAATGGTATTCTAATCAAAGGAGGCAGCACCATCGAAAAACTCGCCAATCTCCAACAAATCGTTTTCGACAAAACAGGCACATTGACCACAGGTAAGTTCAGAGTCAAAGCATTCAATAACCTGAGTGATAAAGAAGACCTTCAACTAAAAGCCATCATCCGCAGTCTTGAAAAACATTCTTCGCACCCCATTGCAGTCTCGCTAACAGCAGCGTGGAAAGATGCACCCAAAAAATTGCTCATCAACATCCAAGAGACAAAAGGGTTGGGAATGAGTGGGCAAGATTTGGACAACAATCGCTATGAATTGGGGGCTTACAGAATCGCCCAAGACATCACCCAAAACGACAAACACCAATTGTATTTGTTGGAAAACAAAAAACTAATAGCAACGATTGATTTGGAGGACGAAATCAAAAAAGGTGCAGAGTCCGTTTTGGCAAAACTTCAAAAAGAGGGACTTCAAACGGTTTTATTGAGTGGAGACAGAACTGCAAAAGTGGAGGAAGTGGCTGCAAAATTGAACATCCCACAAGTGTATGCCGAAAAATTGCCGCACGAAAAACTGGAAATTGTAGGCAAACTCTCACAAGCATCCAATGTCGCAATGGTAGGGGACGGCATCAACGATGCGCCTGCATTGGCGAAAGCAACGGTGGGAATCTCCATGAGTAATGCCACTCAAATAGCCATCAAATCCGCGCAGGTGGTGCTATTGAAGGGGAATCTAAACCTTCTTCCAAAAACGATTCACATCAGTCGACAAATATTGAAGGTAATTAAGCAAAATCTTTTTTGGGCTTTTTTCTACAATGTCTTGATGATTCCTTTGGCTGCAATGGGTTATTTGAACCCTATGTTGGCAGCAGGAGCGATGTCTTTGTCAAGTATGATGGTGGTTGGAAACTCTCTTCGATTGAAGCGATTATAGTATAGGAATGAATGAAGAGTGTCTTTCCTTGCTTTAAAATAGTTTAATATCAGAGCAATAAAAAATATTCGTTTAAAATATAATTTGATTAGATTGTCAATTCTATCAGCGATTATTTTGCTCTCTCCAAAAGTTTTTATATTGTTTTTCCCTGACAGATTGTCTGAAATTGGCGTTGATTTTGTTATTTTTGCAAGGTGCGGATATTTTTTACTACAATACTGATAGGAATCTTCTTTTGGGGAACATCTTTGGAAGGGCAGACAACTGCCTTACCCATAGATACTGTGCTTTTACAGGATTCAAGCAATCTTGCAAAAGATAGTATCAAGGGTTTATCTCCTTCTCCTCATGATACCCTCGCACGCATTGCCTTTGAGGATTTACCTACAGATAGTTTAGAGCAACGATATGACATTCAGCCTTTTAAAGAAGGAGAAAATGACCATTTACCGTTTTATGTTTTGCTATGTATCGTAGGAATATTCGGTTATGTGCGATACAATTTTTTCTCCTACCTAAAATCCGTCCAACAATCTTTTTTTAACATCAATTTAGCACAACAATTTTTTGAAGAGCATTTTTACAGTGTTTCTCCTGCCAGTTTTTTCCTGAATGTCAATACAATTCTGATTTACAGTCTTTTGGGCTTTTTATCAGTTCGTTATTTAGGAAAATTAGAGCATATCAATGATATAGGTTTGTCGGGTCTTGTTTTAGGAGCAGTACTGTTGGTGAGCTTGTCTCGATATTGGTTCTATCGCATTGCCGCCTACATTCTACCAATAGAAAAAACCTTGTTATTCTATCTCTTCAATATGAGAATTGTTAATTATGTGCTTGCAATGGTGTTGATTCCTTTGCTACTAATTTTTGCTTTTGCAGATAACATTTATTTACAAGGAACAATTTTGTTGATTGGCGTTGTTATTTTGTCTTTTGTGCTATATCGCTGTTACAGAGGCTTTTTGATAGGTGGGAAGGTGATGGTGTTAAATAAATTCCATTTTTTTGTTTACCTTTGCACCTTCGAAATAGCACCAATACTTATTCTATATAAAATAATCGGAATATTACTGATTTAAAGGTAATACTAATTAAATATATTTACCTAAAATATGAGTGCATCAATGGATGGAGAAACTTTACGGAACAAAGTTAATTCTATACTTATTTCTCAACCTAAGCCAAAGTCTGACAAGTCTCCTTATTACACTTTAGCTGAAAAGTATGGTATTCAGGTTGATTTTCGTCCTTTTATTGAAGTAGAAGGAATAACAAGCAAAGAGTTTCGAAAACACAGAATCAATCCTTTGGATTATTCTGCAGTTATTTTTACAAGTCGAAACGCTATTAGACACTTTTTTGCATTGTGTGAGGGAACAAGAGTCAAAATGCCTCAAGAAACAAAGTATTTTTGTGCATCTGAAGCAATCGCTTTGTACTTGCAGAAATTCATTTTGTATCGAAAGCGAAAAGTCTTTTACCCAAAAACGGGCAGACAGATGGCATTGAAAGACATCTTGAAAAAGCATCGTGCCAAAGAGAATTTCTTATTGCCTTGTGCCGAAAATAGAAAGGCTGACCTGCCTAACTTCATGAAAGACAATTCTTTCAAATACTCTGAAGTACCTATTTACCGTACGGTTGCTTCTGATTTATCAGATTTGGAGGAAATTTTTTACGACATGATTGTGTTTTTCAGCCCCTTGGGTTTGAATTCACTTTACACAAACTTTCCTGACTTCAAACAGAACAAAACACGTATTGCGGCCTTTGGACCTACGACTGCGAGAGTAGTAGCAGAGTATGACCTAAGATTGGATGTGAAAGCACCTGCTCCAGGTATCACTTCAATGACAATGGCAATCGAAAAGTACTTGAAAGAAGCTGGACAGTAACTTGACACAACAAACGGAAAATATTGAAGTATGAATAGAAGTTCTATCTTCAATACTTAATAAAAGCCCTGCAATCATTTTCATTGCAGGGCTTTTTGTATTTGGTTGAAAGAGATAAACTTTTGAAGTTTGGTGTTAAAAAAATAGACAATTGTTAAATAAGTACCTATGCAAAAGGAATCAGGTAATTCATTTGCCGTAATTGCTTGAAAATTAGCCATTATCTATCTGATATCCCGCATCTAACTTCTGACCTCTTACTTAAGTGGATTGTCTTCAAAAAGAAAAACTTCAAAAGCTTTATTCCCATTTTTTTGAAAGAAACAAAAGATTATTTACTCCAATTCCACTCCTTTCCACCAGTAAAATCCTGTTTGAATCACCCCTCGCATCAACATAAAGAGCAGCAAAGAAGCCCAAAGTAAATGATTGGAAGCCCCCATATCGAAGGCATAAAACAAGAATAAGAAAAATGCAAGTGCAATCAGCATCGCATTTTTCATGCTTTTGGAAGCGGTCAAACCAATGAAAACGCCATCCCAAATATAACAAGGTACGCTCAAGACAGGAAATAACACCATCCAAAATAGGTAAGGTAAAGCAGCTTCAAAAACAGGTATTTGATTGGTGAAAACCAACAAGATGCGAGTTCCCCGCAACCAGTAAACTGCACTAAAGACAAATGCTAAACCCATTCCCCAAACAAAACTGAGGTAAATCGCTTTGCGAAGCTGTATTTTGTCTCCAATGCCCTTATATTTACCCACCAAACTCTCCGACGCAAAGGCAAATCCATCTATTCCGAAAGCCATCCATGTCACAAATTGAAGGAGAATCACATTGACTGCCAATATCATATCGCCCTCTCTTGCAGATTGACTGTAAAAGAAGCCAAACACAAAGGTGAGGCACAAAGTACGAATGAAAATGTCGCTATTGATTTGAAGGAAATCTTTGAAGGCATGGTATTCCAAAACGGCTTTTCGAGAAAAGTGTTGGAACAATTTGCGGTAGCGAAAAGCAAATAGTAAGAGTCCCAAAAACAAACCGAGGTATTGTGCCAAAACCGTTCCCCAAGCTACTCCATCTACGCCCATCCCAAAATGGTGAATAAAGACATAGCTCATCACGATATTGACGAGGTTGATCGTGACTGTCAGCACCATTGGATACACAGCGTTTTGCATCCCGAAAAACCAACCCATCAAGGCATAGAGAGAAAGCGTAGCGGGGGCTGCCCAAATGCGAATATAAAAATACTGTTCTACCAAAGCCAGCTGTTCGCCCTCCATATTCATCAAAGAAAAGCTCAGGTTTCCGAGTGGGATTTGCAGCGAAAAAATAGCGGAAGCCAAAACAATGACCAAAAGCATTGCCCTACCAAATGTTTGGATGGTGGCATTGTAGTCGGCTTTGCCATAGGCTTGTGCGGTGATGCCTGTTGTTCCCATTCGCAAGAACCCAAAATTCCAATAGATAAAATTGAAAATCATGGCTCCCACACCCACTGCTCCAATATGCAACTCCGAAAATCGCCCCATCAACGCCGTATCAACACTGCTCAACAGTGGCACTGAAATATTGCTGATGATGTTGGGGATGGCAAGGCGTAAAATTTCTTTGTTCATAGAAAGGGTTTGAGTTTTGATGAATGGACTGCAAAGGTACTTGTTTTATTAGTCTACACATTGACTGCTTATATTACTCA
>JBGCDY010000850.1:0-13228 GCA_045105835.1 Chitinophagales bacterium | reverse complement strand
GAGCATCCCCATTTTATTGATTTTTATAGTCAGGTGACTCCCATTGATGTGATTGAATCGAGTAAAATTGGCTCTCGTCCTGCCCGTCGAAAGGGACAGCGTAGCTTGGATGCTTTGCGGGCGATTCCGTGGGTGTTCAGTTGGGCGCAGGCTCGATTCAACCTAACAAGTTGGTATGGTGTGGGTTCTACGCTTCAAAAATTGAAGGAAGAACGCCCTGATGATTTTGCAAAATTGAAGGCTGCAACCAAAGAGGCTACTTTGATGAAATATGTTTTATTGAATGTGGATACAAGTTTGGCGGCTACGGATGAACGCATTATGCGTTTGTATGCAGAATTGGTGCAAGATGTGGACATTCGAGAGGATTTGATGGCGATTATCATGACCGAATTGGAAAATACCCGCAGCATCTTGGGCGAAATTTTTGAGAAACCGTTGGAAGATAGGCGTTCTGCTCACTACTACTCCAATGTTTTGCGGACGGAGGCACTGAACGATTTGCACTATACACAAATTGATTTATTGAAGGAATGGAGATTGACGGATAAGAAATCGGAGGAATCACAGAAGGTTTTGCAGAAGTTGTTGTTGGCGGTGAATGCTGTTGCAGGAGCTTTGAGAAGTACAGGGTGATTTTTTTTGAACACAGAGGCACAAAGACATAGAGTTCTGTTTTTGTACGGACTTTTGAATTCATAAATACGGATTCAAAAACAATTTCCTATCTTTAGGATATGCACCCACATCAAACATTATTTTGATGTGGGTGTTTTTAGTTTTTGGACTTTGGATGACAGAAACGAGAAGTGAGACTCAATATTTAAACAAATAACAATCAAACATTTATTTATTTTCATTATTTAACCATTAATCATTTGCTATCAATTGATTAACGTCTCACTTTTCGCCTCACTATTCCTTCGTCTAAAGTCTAATTAGTTTGGAATCGAAACAAAACACCTTTATATGGACGGCTACAAGAACCTTCGTGAATATTTTGAAGAACAAATAGAACCTTACATTCCTGCCCTTCAACGGGAATATGAGACTTATTTTTTAAAGCGAAAAACCCAAATATTGCGGGCTATGAATTGGGGGCTTCTTGTTTTAATAACGATTGCAGTGGGTTTACGGTTTTTCCTTCCTGATGCACTGCCTTCTGGTCTTGTGGGCTTGAGTTTTGGGATATTACTCATCTACTTCATTTTCAAGTGGTTTCTTTTGGATACCATCATACAGGGAAGCAAAAAAGCGGATGTATTTCGATTGAAGTTTAAGCAAAAAATGGTTCAGCCTATTTTGCAGGTTTTTGATGAGTCCCTTCAATTGTTTCCCAAAAACCGCATAGATACAGATACGCTTTACAAAAGTGGCTTGTTTTATCAAACGAGAGACACCAAGATTGAGGGCGAGGATTTGGTGAAGGGGAAATATAAAGGAATGGAGGTTCGGTTTTCGGAAATGTCGATTAGGAAAAGGGATAAACGTGGAGACAGTAACGATTAC
This sequence comes from Chitinophagales bacterium, assembly GCA_045105835.1. Classification (GTDB taxonomy): domain Bacteria; phylum Bacteroidota; class Bacteroidia; order Chitinophagales; family UBA2359; genus JAUHXA01. The sequence continues at coordinate 11,719 of JBGCDY010000850.1, read as the reverse complement.
AAGCCTGTTTTTGAAGGGCTTTTTATGGAGGCTACTTTGCCCAAAAGTTTGGGGGGAACAGTGTTTGTATTGCCGAACAGTATTTTTACAGGAGCTTTGGGATTACTCAAAATGAAAATCCTACCAAGTTCGGACATGACCTATCAGGAGCGAAAGGCTCACAACATGGAAGTGGCAATGAGTGCTATGAATCACTATCATTGGGAGGCTGAAAATGTGGAAGCAGAGATTGGTGTGGCATTGCAGGAAATGGTCGTGACGGATAAATCTGTAGATGAGAAATTCAAGGTTTTTGCAAATGAACCTTCTGTTGTGGATGAGTTATTGAATCAAAATAGACTCAAACAATTTTTGTTTGCCTACCAAAAAGACGAGCTTGCGATGAAGGTAATAACGAACACTAAGTCTTTTAGGGTCATTGAAAACAGTGCGATTGCAAAGCTTTCGAGAACCAATTTTTGTATTGCAGTGGTGAATGACAAGGCTTATTTGACTGTTCCTTTTTCGGGAAAAAATCTTTTTGACCCCGACTGGACAGAAAACACTTTGTCGTTTGAGAATGTGGAAACGATGTACGATGAACTGAACACCGTTTTTAATTTTTTGGATGGATTTGCTGCTCAATAACGGTGGGTTTCGAAACCCGCCGCCGAAACTACGGTAGTCTGACTTCAAAAAGAATAATCACTTTCAAAATTCATGTAATTTTCACACGAATAGACTACCGTAGTCTTTACATTTTCATTTACTTTCTACCTACGACTCACCAACAAACGATGTGATGCTACTCCAAAATCTGTAGTCAATCGGCAAAAGTAAACGCCTGAAGGTAAATCTGAGTTTGGGTTCCAATCCATGACATGTTTTCCTTCTCTTTGGTTTTGCTTCTCAAATTGATGCACCAAACGACCACTCACATCATAAATCGCCAACTCTACTGCGGAGTTTTTTGGCAATTGATACTGAATCTGAGTACTTTCTTCAAATGGATTGGGTGAGCTGTTGAGCTGCAATAAAACCTTAGTACGTTCCTCAATAGCTGTCTCTTCTCCTTCTCGAATATGAACGGTTTGGTTGGCGGCAATGTTGGTAAATACCTGTTCTTCGCCTCCGAGCCAAGTTACCTTCAATTCGTCCACCATTTCGTAATCTCCCAAGCCAAAATGAGCAATCGTGCTGTTGTGGGAAGCGTGACTGCTCCCGCCGTCAATTTCTCGTATGAAAGTACGCCCATCTACCGAAATCTCTACTCGGCTGCCCATTCCTTCTCTGTTGTTGGTGACTCCCTCCAAGTCCACCTTTAGCCAATTGGCAGGCGGCGAATCATTGCGGTATAGAAGTACATGGCTTTGCTCTGTCTCCACTACATCGAAGTCATAAATGGAAATAACCAAAATGTCCATATCACCATCATTGTCGTAATCTGCCACTGCCATCCCCCGACAAATCGTGGTATTGTCCACACCCATTGCAGCCGAAACATCGGTAAAAGTACCATCTGCTTGATTGTTTCGATAGAGTTTGTTGGGGTCAGCTTTATCGTTTTTGATAAAATCCGCAGCAGGAATGTGCCCATTGCTCACAAACAAATCCAAATAGGTATCATTGTCATAATCAAAAAATGCCGTTCCCCAGCTTGTAGCATACAGGAACTCACCTATTTCATCGTCTATTTTGCCAGTGATGGTATTGTCTACCCCAGCTTGTATGGCTCTTTCTTGAAACAACTGAAACTCTCCCTTATTTTCAAGAAGATGATTCTGACCTATATTGGTGACATAGTAATCAAACCAACCATCCTCATTGTAGTCTCCCACTGCAATTCCCATAGCATACATGCCCACATCCATTCCCGTTGAAGGGCTCACATCTACAAATAAATTGGAAGGGTATAGGTTTTTGAATACAGCATTGGGTTCTACCCATTCCCCAAAGTCATTGGCAAGGTAAATGTCTACATCTGCATCATTGTCAAAGTCCGTAAAAGCTACTGAAAGCGCGCAACCATCGTCATCCAATTTGTGAAAATTGCCTTTCTCTTCAAAAGTACCGTCTCCATTGTTGATATAAAAAAGGTTCACATATCCCTCATGTCCGAATCCATTTTCTTCTGTATACCCTCCATTTTTCTCGATGTAATTCCCCACATACAAATCCAAATAGCCATCCACATTGAAGTCTCCAAAAGAGGCTCCTACCGAAAAAGAAGTATCTACCAAACCTACTTCTCGGCTGATTTCTTCAAAAGTACCATCTCCGTTGTTGTGCAACAATAAATTGGGCTGAGTATCCCAAGTCGTCACAAAAACATCCCTAAAACCATCGTTGTCAACATCTCCTGCCACAGCTCCTACGGTATGAAAATCAGCAATACTCTCCAACCCTGCCGCTTCCGATACATTGGAGAATGTTCCATCTCCATTGTTGTGGTACAAGGCATCGTCTCCTCCCCCACCTGCGAGGTAGATGTCTTGCCAACCGTCATTATTGTAGTCAAAAAACACGCCTCCACCGCCGATTAACTGGGCACTGCTGTATTGAAAGGCGATTCCTGACTCTATGCTTACTTCGGTGAACTGAGCCGAAGCCTGAAAGGAAGAAGCACACAAAAGAGCAAGCAGACAAATTGTGTAGATTTTTTTTTGCATGAGTCTAACATTTAGTGGTATAAATTGAGAAATCAAAATTACGCATAATGCGGTTATTTTCCGAAAATGAAATAGAGACACAAGTCATTAGTGTGTAAGCCAGCTTTCGTTTGCTTCAAAATAGGATTGAAGTGATGATGACAGACACTTAACGAAAACTCAGATTCAAAGTTCAAATTCAAGAACGCATTGGAGGCAAGTTGTCTTAAAAATAAATTTGATTGAATCCATTTCATAGGTTTCGCTTCTGCAATACTCGGTTTTGGTTTTTGACGCTTTTTGCAGAAACAAAAAAGGCTTCGGGTTTTCATTTTTTTGAAAATCCGAAGCCTTCAATCTGCTTTTCTGCCTTTTATTAAATTAGACCTTGGAGCAGGGAGACGCTTTTTATAACTGATGAATTATAAACAATCTAAAAAATAACCTATTGCAGATTTTTTAGGTTTCACATCCCTCTTCTCGCTTCTTTCATCCAAAATCCAATGTTGAACACTATTTTACCTTACACAAAAGGCAATTTCACCACTTTGGCAGGCACCACGTTCTTCCGAATCTGAACAAAAATCTCCGAGCCAGCTTTGCGTTTGTCAAAAGGAACATAACCCAAACCTATCGACTGCTTGAGCAAAATGGATTGACTACCAGAAGTAACCTCCCCAATTTGATTGCCGTCTGCATCTACAATAGAATATCCATGACGAGCCACTCTTTTGCCCTCCAATACAAAACCCACCAATCGTCGCTTCAAGCCATCCGATTTTTGCTGCAATAAAGCCTCTTTTGCGTCAAAATCTTTGGAGAATTTGGTAATCCATCCCAAGCCAGCTTCAAGGGGATTTGTACTTTCATCAATGTCATTTCCATACAAACAAAATCCCTTCTCCAAGCGAAGTGAATCCCTTGCCCCCAATCCGATGGGCTGCAATCCAAAAGATTTGCCCGCTTCCATGATGACATTCCACATTGCAGTGCTGTCTTTGTCATTGAAGTAAATCTCAAAACCTCCTGAACCAGTATAGCCCGTTGCAGAAACCAATATATTTTCAAGCCCTGCAAAAGTGCCTTTTTCAAAAGTATAGTACTTCATTTCTGCTAAATTCATATCGGTCAGTGCTTGCAATGCCTCGGCAGCTTTCGGCCCTTGCACTGCCAAAAGAGAAGTGTGCTCCGAAATGTTGAGGAGTTCGACATCATCCGTTTGATGCTGTTTGACCCACGCCCAATCTTTTTCGATATTGGAAGCATTCACCACCAACATATAGCCATTCTCCTGTAAATGATAGACCAACATATCATCTACAATTCCTCCATTGGGCTTCAACAAGCAAGAGTATTGTACTTTTCCGATAGTCAATGCGGCTGCATTATTGCTACTAATTCGCTGAATCAAATTCAAAGCTCCCGCACCTCGCACTATAAATTGTCCCATGTGCGATACATCAAACATCCCTACTCGCTCACGCACACATATATGCTCATCTTTGATTCCGCTGTAACTAATGGGCATATTATAACCTGCAAAGGGAGCCATTTTTGCTCCCAACTGAATGTGAATATCTGTAAAACCAGTTGTTTTCATGCTATTATACTTTAAGGCTTACTAAAAAAATAAGAATATTGTTAATATGGGATTGAATACAAAAAACGCATCAAATGCACTATACAACAGCACTTTCTTTTTGTTTTTTGTGGATTATGTGTCAAAATGATTGCAATTGCATTGCTTTATATGCTAAAAAGATTTGCATAATGTTAAAAAAGCGGCTACTTTTGTCCTTCCTCAAATCTATTCCTTAATCCTATAAATTTTTAGTTTTATGAACAAAGGACAATTAGTTGACAAGATAGCAGAAGATGCTGATTTAACAAAGAAGCAAGCTACTGCTGCATTAGAAGCTGTCATGAGTGCTGTAAAAGGCTCATTGCAAGGCGGCGAGAAAGTTTCATTGATTGGCTTCGGTACTTGGAGTTCTGTACACCGTGCTGAACGTATGGGTGTAAATCCACAAGATCCAAAAGGGCCGAAAAGAAAATATCCTGCGAAAAACGTAGTGAAATTCAAGCCAGGCAAAGATTTAGAAAACTGTGTAAATCTATAAATAGATTTATTCTTTTAATAAAAAACGCCGTAGGTTCTGAATCTACGGCGTTTTTGTATTTTTAGACATTCTTCTAATCACGCTAAATATTCCTTTGAAGGCGGATTCTTTTGAAGCTAAATTGAGATTTGATTTTCTCACCAATCAACAGGTTGTTAAACATGAATTTATACCAAGACCTTTCGACTGTTTATCATGAAATGTATCAAAACCTCTTTGACTACGACAAGGAATTTACATTCTACCATACTACCTTGACTCAATTTGCAGCTCGTAAAATGGTCGAATTTGGATGTGGAACGGGTAATTTGGCGAAGCGTTTTTTGGATGCAAATTTTGATTATTTAGGAGTTGACTTGAACCAAGAAATGCTGGACATTGCCGCACAGTCTTTGCCCAAAGAACATTTCCATCAAAGTGATATGCGAGACTTTCAGTCGAATGCTACTTTTGATGCTGCCTTGATTACGGGACGTACCATCAGCTATTTGACAACTCACCAAGATATGTTGAAAGCTTTTGATTCTATGCACCATTGTTTGAAAGATGGTGGACTCTTGGTTTTTGATGCCATTGATGCTTCTCTGATATTTGAAAATTTTGATGAGCGTGAACAAGAGCTCAATGTTGCCCCATACAAACGTCTCAGCCATTCGACTCCCAACCTACAAACAGGCTGGACTTGGGATTGGGAATGTCAATATTTTGAAGAAAAAAATGGTGCATTTGAAGCCATCGGGAACGATTCTGCTATTATTCGTGCTTTTACCATTGATGAACTGACTTTGTTGTTGAAGCTCTCAGGTTTTGAATTATTGGAGGTCATAGCGAAAGATGTCTATGCATGGAAAAGCGATTACTTTTTGGCGAGGAAAGTATAGAATTTCGAATGCTTTCAATGCAATCTAATTCTACCATTCAAACTCAAATTCCGCCACCCTTTTTACACCTCCCATTCCACATTAATCATTTTTTCCATCCACGGAATTCTCACAATCGAAAAACCCCAAGGAAGCGTCTTCAATAGCAAGTCCCAAGCTTTTTTCTCTACTTTGAGCTGCCAAAATTTTTCCTTTTCTTCCAATTTTCCTTCTCTCAATAAGAACGAACCTCTAAAATTTCCAGCGGTCATATTGTTCAGTCTCTTCCAATTTTGAATCACCCCTTGAAGCATTTGTTCCGAAATCTGCGTCTCTTTCTCCGTCATTTCTATCTTCAAAGGTACAGGCGTATTCAGCGGTAAACCACATAGCAATTTATTCAAAACCAACTCGTGTTCAGGTGATTCACTGAATCCAGTTGCCAAAAATTGCAGCAATAACACCCCTCGATGCGCCGTTTCTTCATCCTTGAATTTGTTTTCTTCCAACATTCCCAAATAGTTGAAATAGCGAGACAAAAATGGGTAAATCAAAACCAAGCCTGCATTCTGAACATACACCGTTTGCTCCAACAAACTTTTATTTGACTTTGCCTTCTCATCCAAACTCGTTGCCCGTTTAGGACCTTTCGTTTTGATGTCTCTCGCCCTTACATCGTGTTTGATTTTCAGCTCCGAAAGTGCCGTTCGGAATTCCTCTTTAGAGGCCAATTTAGTCATTCTCAAATACTGAATCGAGGTAATCAATATCCGTCCATATTCATTTTTGTCCTCCCCCACCGATACTTTCAAAATCTGATGAATAAAATCCATCAAAGAAAACGAAAACTCATCAATTTCCTTCAAGTACAACAGCAATTCTCTTCTCACCACCCCTGCCTTAAACATCACTGCCATATCCTTCAAATACTGTCCAATCTTTTTTGCCAAACTGGGCTGCAACAAAGACACAACACTCTGGTAGGTTTCTTCCGAAAAATCATCCAATATCTTCTCCAACACATCATCATCCCCCAACAAAGTCACCAAAGTCGCCTTCGTCGTATCGGGATAAGTCTGCATCAATTCTCTAAACAAAGCTTCAAATTCGGTCTTCGTGTATTTCTTCAAATACGTTTTGTAGCCATACAAATAATGCACCGCTTCACGCATATCAAAAATATCTTTCTCATTAATTTTCAGCCCAATACGTTTCAATTCTTGCTCCATTGGCGTACTCACGGCTTCAACAATTGCAGTTTTTTCTTCTTCCATTTCCTCACCTTCCCCAAAAACCACTTTTGCTATTTTTGCCAATGATTCCATTGAAGCTTTTAGTATCTGCGCCCCATCTTTCGCCTCTCTTTCCTTCAATTTTGTTTGTAACCGCAACAACAATTCCTCAGCAGATAAATTCGATTTTTCTGATAAATACCGAATGACAAAAACCAAAAACCCCAAACGGTCAAAGCCTTTATCCTCTCCTACAAAATAGGCGATAACCGACTGCCAATGTACAAAAGAACTATTTTCAGCCTTGAAAACCCCTCCATCCGAAGCAGCCAAATCCAACACAAGCACCCTAAAACTTTCCGCAAAAACGGCATGATTTCCAGCCATCACTTTCTGCAATTGTTGCAAAATTTTCTCCGACAATTGTTTAATCAAACGTTCCTGACGTTCATTCATTTTTGCCTCTTCTCGCAACAAAGGCAAGGTTTTTTGGGGTGATTTCTCCAGAAACTCGGCAAACAATTGCCCAAAATTCATTCCCCTCCATTTTCGAGGCAGGCTCTCGGGCAACAAACCATGTTCCAGAAAATAAGCCAGTAAATCCTCTAAACCCAACTCTCTATTGCTTCTATTTTCGGCATCCTCCACCTCTTTTTTTTCATCAATACTCTTACGTTTTTTACCCCTCTTTATTTTCTGTCCATCATCTTCAGTTTTCCGTCCACTTTCAGTCGTCATTCCTTCTCCGTTCACCGTCTTCAATATTTCCTCCAAAGGATAAAACCGAAAATGTTTTGCAACAACCTCTTCTTTCACAACAACCTCCAACTTCTCACTCAATTCTTCAGGCCCAATTTGAGTTACTTTTGAGAAAGATTGAACGCCATATTTCACAAAAGATTTGGTATCAAAATCGGTATTTTTTCCATCCAATAAATAGGCAATCGTTGTGTCCCAATGACTGTTTTCAATGCTTGCTTTTGAAGTGAAAATACTTGAGTCCGATTCCTGCATTTTTTGAATCGCCAAACGAAAGGTATCCACAAAACCCGCAAAATTGGGCTGCAATGTTTGAAGCAAATACTGCAAAGTCTTTTCGGATAAAAACCGAATTAAGCGTTTCTGTTCTGTTCTTCCCTTCAATCTAATCCGCAAAAAAGGCAGAACTTGATTGGGATGTTTTTGGAGAAACAATGTAAACAAAGCCTCAAATGACAAGCCTTCAATAGCTGACTCTACTTGATTGGGGAGGCGTTCATTTTGAAGGAAAAAACCAAGTGCTTGGGTGAGGCTATATTCTTTGAAGTCTTCCAAGTCCTCATTGGCAGCATTATTTTCAAGCATTTCTTCCGCTTCATCCAAAGTGCTTTCACCTTCATTCCTAAGTCCTTTCCCACCCACTGTCAATTCCCCATCGTCTATTCCCTGCAAGATTTCCTCCAAAGGGTAAAATCGAAATTGTTTTGCAGCGACTTCCTCTTTAACAAGCTTTTGTAGTTCTTTTGTCAATTTTACAGAGTCTATTCCATTGACTTTCGCAAGAGATTGAACACCATATTTCACAAAAGTTTTCGTGTCAAAAACGGTGTATTTATCATCCAACAAATAAGCAATCGTCCTACTCCAATGGCTCTCTTTGAGGCTTGTTTTGAAAGTAAAGGTACTTGATTTAGACTCCTCCAATTTTTGAATCGCCAAGCGAAAGGTCTCCACAAAACCCGTAAAATTGGGCTGCAAGGTTTGAAGTAAATGCTGCAAAGTATTTTCGGACAAATGCCAAACCAGTCGCTTCTGTTCCTTATCCCCCTTCAATCTTGCCCTCAAAAAAGGCAAAACTTGGTGAGGATGTTTTTGAAGAAACAAGGTGAACAAAGCTTCAAAAGACAAGCCTTCAATGCCTGACTCTACTCGATTTGGTAGGCATTCATTTTGAAGGAAAAAACTGAGCGTTTGGGTAAGGCTGTACTCTTTGGTATCTTCTATTTCCTCATTTCCAAGGTTATTTCCAAGCATTCCTTCCGCTTCTTCCAAAACTCCTTCCCCCTCTATTTCGCTTCCCTCATATTCACTTTCCTCATATTCCATTTCTCCAAGCTCTTCAATAGCCAATTCTAAATCGCTATTTGCTTCACCATCTGCCGTCAGTCGCCTATAGTCCATTCCCTCCAAAATTTCCCCCAAAGGATAAAACCGAAACTGCTTTGCAGCCACCTCTTCCTTCACAATCCTTTCCATTTTTTCAGCTAACTCACTCGAAGCAATACCACTTACTTTCGCAAAAAAATGAATGGCATATGCTACAAAATTTTTCGTGTCAAAAATAGTATGCCTTTCATCCAACAAGTAGGCAAGGGCTCCCTCCCAATAGCTTTCTTCGAGCTTTGCTTTTGAAGAAAAAATACTTGAGTCCGATTCCTTCAATTTTTGAATCGCCAAACGGAAAGTCTCCATAAAGCCCACAAAATTGGGCTGCAATGTTTGAAGTAAACGCTGCAAAATATTTTCAGACAAAAGTCGAATTAAACGTTTCTGTTTTTTTGCTGCCTTCAATCTTGCCCTCAAAAAAGGCAAAACTTGGTGCGGATGTTTTTGAAGAAACAAGGTGAACAAAGCTTCAAAAGATAAACCCTCAATGCCTGATTCTACTTGATTTGGTAGGCGTTCATTTTGAAGGAAAAAACTGAGCGTTTGGGCGAGGCTGTATTGCTTGATACCTTCTATTTCCTCATTTACAAGGTTACTTTTAAACATTTCTTCCGCTTCCTCCAAATCCTCTTTCCCCTCAATTTCACTTCCCTCAACTTCCGTTTCCCCCACCTGCTCAATAGCCAATCCTAAGTCGCTAGTTGATTCCCTATCAACCGTCAGCTGGCTATCCTCTATCCCCTCCAGAATCTCGCCCAAAGGATAAAACCGAAACTGCTTTGCGGCAACCTCTTCTTTTACAATTCCTTCCATTTTTTCAGCTAACTCATTGGAAGCAACACCACTTACTTTTGCAAAGAATTGAATGACATATACCACAAAAAATTTCGTGTCAAAAACAGTATGCCTTTCATCCAACAAGTAGGCAATAACTGCCTCCCAATGACTTTTTTCAACGCTTGCTTTTGAAGTAAAAACACTTGAGTCCGACTTCTGCAATTTTTGAATCGCCAAACGAAAGGTCTCTACAAAACCCACAAAATTGGGCTGCAGTATTTGAAGTAAATGCTGCAAAGTCTTTTCAGACAAAAGTCGAACGAGCCGCTTCTCCTCCTTATCTCCCTTCAATCTTGCCCTCAAAAAAGGCAAAACTTGGTGAGGGTGCCTTTGAAGAAACAGTGTGAACAAAGCTTCAAAAGACAAGCCTTCAATACCTGATTCTACTTGATTGGGTAGGCGTTCATTTTGAAGGAAAAAACTGAGTGTTTGGGTGAGGGTAAAGTCTTTATCTCTTCGGATGTTCTTCTCCTCCCCCTCTACTGTAGCTTCATTTTTTACTACTCCTTTTTGCAGTTCTTGCTCTATTTCAGGATTGAGTAAGGATTCTTTTTTCTCCTCTTGTCCTACAAATAATTCTTCGATTTTTTGGATAATGAATACTTCCAGATTGGAGCTTGTTTTTTGGAGTAGATAGGCGATGAGTAAATGCCATTGAAGGATTCGAGGGGCTTTTTGCTCAACAAAAAATGAAGGCTTTTCTGCTTTCAGTTTATTGACAATCAGCGGATACAATTTCAGAAAGCTCAAAATATTAGAGTCGACTTCTGCCAATAATTGGGTCAAAGTATCATCAGATGCGTATTGAATCAAGACCTCTTGCTCGGCTAATTCCTCAGTCATTTTCTGCAAAAAGAAAAGTATTTTTTCAGGATTTTGGTGGAGTAATTGCAGCAACAATTCATCAAAAGAAAAGCCTTTTATCTCCTTGATTACTTTCCGAGGCAGTTTTTTATTCAACAAAAAATAGGCAATAGACTGAACCAGATTCAATGTTCTTTCCTCTTTTTTAGGAAGAGGCAAACGCTCTTTTCTTTGTGATGCTTGTTCTTGTTTCTCGGATAAATTAGGTCTTAATTGGCTCGCTGCAATCAGGCTATCTGAAATAATTTGAAGGGACTGAGTATTTTCGATTTGTTGATGAATGAGTGTTTGAAGGTTTTTTCTAAACTCTTTTTGGTGTTCTGAACCTTCAATAGAAAGGTGTTTTATTGCTTCTGAAGCGAAAGTAGTTGGGTGAAATTCATCGATTTGTATCGTGAATAAATGGGCTAAAATAAACTGCCATTCCAACGTCTTTACTTCGCTTACGGGCTTGAATAAAATAGGGGATTGTTGGTAGAGTTCGCTGATGAGTCTCTGAAAGTTTTGCAGAAAATCGGCGAATTTGGGCTGCAATGTTTGCACCAATTGTAGAAGCGTTTTTGGGGACAATTGAAGAATCAATCTTTCTTGGGCTTCGTTTGTCCTTGCCGCATTACGCAAAATCGGATACGTGTTTCGAGCTTGTTTTTCGAGGAGTTTGGTGAACAACTGTTCGAAGGAAAGTCCTTGTAAACTTGCTTCTATTTGGTCAGGCAAATGGGCAAATTCCAAAAAATAGGTAATGCTTTCTAAGAGGGTTCTCTGTGTTTGGTTTTCGTTTGCAGAATGTTTTTTCTGTGAAATAGGCTTCTGTTCTTCTGTCTTTGTTCTTTCTTCTTTGTGCAGTTCTTCCAATGCATCTTTCAAAGAATAAAAACCATCCTTATTTGAACTAATCTCTTCTTGAACAATTACTTGCAATTCTTTCAGCAGGTTGTTTTCTTTCGTTCTATTACTTGAAACAAGGGTTTTCAGGGCATGAATAGCCAAAGATTTCGCTTCAAAATGATTGGTTGAGCTTTCTAAAAAATAGG
>JBGCDY010000849.1:0-3381 GCA_045105835.1 Chitinophagales bacterium | reverse complement strand
GAAAAAAATAGAAGCCATTATAAAAGGCAATGGAAAAACCAAATCGGTAGATAAAAGTCGCATAGACCTCAATACGGTGGTTATCAACACAAGGGACGCGCTACTGCCTCGTGAAAGACTCGATTACAAAATATATGTACCCAACTCTTATTTCGAGAGTAATTGGCTCAAGTGGCTCGATTTGGTGTGGAAAAACAATTGGATTCTATTCCTGCCTTTTTTCATTTTGGGCAGCCTCTATTGGTTTTGGTTGCGAAAAGGAAAAGACGAAGAATTCAGCATCACTACTCAGTACCATCCACCTCTCGACCTGACCCCTGCCGAGTCGGGTATCTTGATTGACGACAAATTGCATGACCGTGACTTGCTTGCACTCATTCCTTATTGGGCAACAAAAGGGCATTTGAGCATCAAAGAAATTCGAGAAGAAACCTTTTTGGGCTTGGGAGAAAACATTGATTTTGAATTCCACAAAATTCAATCCTTATCACAATCTGCTCACCCTTACGAACACACCCTCTTCAATGGCATCTTCAAAAAAGGAGATACCATCAAACTCAAAAGCCTGAACAATAAGTTCTACAAAACGATGGAAAAGGCGAGAAGAGAACTGGAGACACAAATCAAAAAACGCTCATTTTATGTACCCAGAACAAGAGGCTGTGGTATGACTATGCTTGTGTTTGGTACAATTGCTTTGGGAGGAGGTATTTTGGCAGGAATAGTGGGCTTTGGCGCAGGCAATGAATCCCAATTGCTCGACATTGCCATCACCGTTTTCTTAACGGGAATCATGCTCCTTGTTTTTGGCAGAATCATGCCCAAAAAAGCTCCTATTGGTTTGGAAGCCTACAAACAATTGGCAGGCTTCAAAGAGTTCATCGAACGAGCCGACAAACACAAATTGGAAACCTTCCTCAAAGAAGACCCCACCTATTTCGACAAAACGCTGCCTTATGCAATTGCCTTCGATTTGGCTGAAAAATGGGCAGAAAAATTTGAAGGATTGAGCATCCAACCGCCCGAACCCAATTGGTACCGAGGGAATTACAACAACTTCAATACCAATGTATTCATGGACAGTTTAAGCAATGGCATGAAACAAATCGGAAATACTTTTGTCTCTTATCCTTCAAGCAGTGGCGGCAGTCGCAGTCATGGAGGAAGCGGTGGAAGTTTTTCTGGTGGCGGTGGATTTAGTGGTGGCGGCTTTGGTGGTGGTGGTGGTGGAAGTTGGTAGGGAAAAAGATTTGGGAGTTTGAAAAATATAGTTTATATTAGAATATCATAAACAAATAACTACTTAAAAGCGGATTATACAACTTTCCCAATGTATGCTTAAAAGAGTTATTTGTTGCTTTCCCACTAAGCCTATTGAAAAAAACGCTTTTTTCTCAACCCTTTAAATTATTTAAAACTATGAAGCGTTTTTCTATTATTAATTTTTTGAGAGGTATTTATATATGCCCCCCCCCTTCTATGTTTGAAGAAACTAGATGATTTATGGTGTAAAAAATCATTAATTTATTTTTTCTCGATTTTTTTGTTCAGTATGAGTACTTTGAATGCTCAAAATTATGTGTCTGGTTCTGTAAAAATTGGCGGAGAAATAAAAAATATTCAAGTTGAACAAGTAGGAGATAGGTATAGATTATGTACTCCATTTATTGGATTAAATCAAGAAGAGTTTGTATTATGTACTATAGTTGAGTTTGATTCTAAATCAACTAATATTAGCTCTATTCCCTGTAACGAAGAATTTACTGAGAATTGTAGTGGGCGAATTGACAATGCTGATTGTAGTTGGGATGGGTTATGTTCAGGTGATTTAAGCACCTTACCTGTTGCAATTTTAGACACGCCTGATTTTGGGGATGTGAGTGAAGTGTGCATTAATAGACTTAGCATAACTCATTTCTACTCACTTCAAACTTTAACTTTTATTAAAGATGTCCTTGGCATAAATCCAATTGCGGATGATGTTAATAATTTTCTAATATCTGCCTATTCGACTAGAGAGAATGGAGGTTCTTCCACTACAAATATTGTTGATGGTGATTGTAATGATGAACGTACTGTTAATGGTGTACAGTTGTATCGTGGTGAAGGAGCAAATAAGCACACTATCTGTCATGAGTGGGGACATGTTATTGATGGATATATATCCTCACGAGGATATAACTATTTTTCTGGAATACACGAAGGCATGGCAGATGTATGGTCTAATGCAATTATATTATATTATGAAGAAAATGGGGATATCAATAGTTTTATTAATGCCAAACCTTTGTATGAGTTAAAAGCGAGAAATTGGAAAAAAAATCACCGTATTTATCTCGCTTGTTCTATAATTCCAGAGGAAACATCTCTTCCCCAAGAACAGGGTGCTACGTGGTATGTACCTAGGACGACACATTTTAGATCTGGAGTTTTAACAAGATGGTTTTACTTAACTTCAGAAGGTACAGATAATGAAAATTATCAGGTTACTTTTACAAGACTTATGAACCCTGAAAATTATGATGATGATTACACTTCTATAAGTAATCATGCCTGTAATAAAGGTGTTGCTCCCTATGAAGTGATACAAGAAAGCAGAAACTTTACAATTCAGGGAATTGGGCATTGGAATACGATGAGAATTATTCAAGAAGCAGAAGGAATAGTAGATGCCACGTTGTTAAATATTAATTATCCAGATTTGAGATTAGCTACTATTCAAAGTAGTATGAATTTATTTGAAATGGATCCTACCGAGGATTATTGTAATATACTGAGGCAAGTTACAGAGTCGTGGTACTCTGTAAATGTAGGCGATAAAATGACCGCAGATATAACTGCTCCTGATGTTATTTGTGGTGGCTATGATATAGAAATAGAAGCCAATCATGCTATCGCAGATGAAATAAGACTCTATAATGCCAATGACCCTCAAAATGTCATTACTACTGTAACAGCCAACCAACAAGGAGAAGTTTTAACCTTATCTCACCTTCAAAATACAAGCTCTGGAGATGGCGATTATCACTTTATTTTAGAAAGCGATGTGTCTGAAATAGACGGAATCACCTTGCCTGCTAATGACATCTGTACCCTTACACAAGATATTCATGTACTTGTAAAACAAGTTTTGATTACATCTGATGATGAACCTATTATTTGTGTGGGAAATACAGTCACCTTAACTGCAGATGCTCATCCCAGTGTGAATATAACCAATTATAAATGGACTAAAAACGGTGTATTTGAATCCGAAGGATTGATGAATAATACAGTAAGTGTTAATGAAAGTGTTGGAGTGTATGATTATGTGGTAGAGGTGTCTTTTTTATCTAATACAGGTACGGTATTGATAGAAACTGCTTCTTATACAGTTGAAAT
>JBGCDY010000848.1:0-10961 GCA_045105835.1 Chitinophagales bacterium | reverse complement strand
CATTCGTCTGTAAATCAAATAAAAAGCAGCTATATGTTTAAATTTAAAGTTGCATTTTACTCCTTCAATAACTTCACAACCCGTCTTTCTTCTCCAACCTTCAATACACAAATATACACCCCATCAGCCAAATCACAAGGCTTGAAAGTCACCCGATAAGAACCTGCATTTTGAAGTTGATTGTTCACCAAATGTTGCACAGTTTTTCCCGACAAATCGTAAATGCTCAATGTTACGGGACTGTCGTTTTGCGGCAAAAAATACTCGATGGTGGTGGACTCATGGAAGGGATTGGGATATACTTTGGCGGTGAGTTCAGCCATTGAAGTCTTGGAAGCAGTTGCCTCCGTGTTTTCTTCTTTTGAAGTCACCTGCACCAAAGGAGCAGCATTACAAGCCTCCAAAATTGCAGCAAAAACGCCTCCTGTTTCCACTTCAAAACCCGCCTCTAATTGCACAGAGTTGGCAGCTTGAAAGGTGACTGTTTGACCATTTCCAACGGTTACGCCTCCCCCATCGTTTAGATTTCCTGCAAGAATAAAGTCCGAAGTTTGGGTCATGGTGGGCAAAGCATTGGTGTTTTCATATTCAACCGAAACTCCATCGGGGCAGCAGTTGGCAGAATTGTCCACGTTTACGGTTACTGTTGCACTATCTGTACAGCCATTGGAATCTGTAACGATTACGGTATAAGCCGTTGTCGTAGTAGGATTTGCTATTGGATTGGCGATAGTCGCATCGTCCAAAGAGCCATCATCGGGAGTCCAAGCAAAAGTATCCCCTCCCGTTGCGCCCAGTTGTGTACTGTTACCCTCACAAATCGTTACGTCCTGTCCAGCATTTGCTGTTGGAGACATTGCAGTTGGGAGGATGTCCAAAGTCCCCAGTGTATTGGCGGTATGTTGGGGTTTGTCATTGCTTTGATTGATCTTGGTAAGATTTTCGTCAAAAGACAAATCACTCATTGCAGCTCCATCGACCACATCAAAACAGATTGTACCGAAAGTCACCCAAGCGGCTTCCGTAACAATGGGACATTCTGCATTGCAGACAAAGCCGCTCATGTTCATCACAGTGGTCACATTCCAATCACCCGATACACCACTTTCGTCCGAATCCATTGCAGTCACAAAATAAGGTTGATAGACATTGTCAGGCGAAATTTCACATTCTGTTGCGCCTCCACCAGAAGCCGTCAAATTGAAGAAATTGGTGGCGGTATAGCTTGGATTATTGATGGCTGACTTGTTGTAATTGACCCAAATTGTGTGTGAGCCCACTGCAAAATCTGCCGCACCGCTTGCCGCCTTGATTTGAATATCTACACAAAAAGGGCTTTCATTGTTGCAGCTTTTCTGCTCGTTCGCAAATTGAAGGTCATAAGTCGAAGGATTGCTGACTGTGCTTGCCGTTTCCACGATTGTAGCCGTTTTACTGATTTGACACAAGTTTTCATCCTTTATGATAACCGTATAATCGCCTACTGACAAGCCCGTTGCCATATTTGTTGTTGAGCCATTTGACCATTGATAGGTATACGTTCCTGTTCCACCTGTTGGCATTACGGTTGCTGTTCCGTCCTCTCCGCCATGACAAGTTGCTTCTGTTTCGTCCATCGTTGCGTCCAAATCACCACATACGTCCACTCCAAAAACGGCATAAGAGCGAGCAGGAATCGAAACAGTGATGTTGCCGCCTGTTACGGTCGTTGTGGCGGTATTGCTCGTTCCTGTCAAATCGGTCAAAATTGCTCCGTTTGGCAAGTCGGCATTGACGTTTACCCCATGTGTCATGTCCAAGGTTTCTCCTGCAAAGTTGATGACCACAATTATATCATTGCCCGTTGGCGTTCCCATGAGTTGGTACATCAAAGTGGTACTGTACAAATTGTTGGTAATGTTTTGATTGTAGGGTGTAGAATGGCGACTCAAATAATCCCTTCCCGTTGAGCCATTGATATAAACTTTGTGAATTTGCAGCAGGTCATCTATCTCATCCTTCAATGACACATTCGGCGAATGGGGAATATTTGTACCATAGTAGTCGGGATAAAAAACGCAGGGCAAACCGACTTGATTATTGGTCAATAAATAGGCATAGCCCAAAATGGGGTCGCTTTGCACAGGTGGGTCAAAATCTTCTCTATAATCGTGGTTATTGAGGAAGGTAACCGCCTGAAAACCTGAACCGCCTGCACCATCGACAATACCCGCATTGAAGATGTCTCTGGCATCGTAGCCAAAGGCATCACAGGCATCCTTCAATGCTTTCCGCAAGGAAAAGTCAAAGGCTCGAACGCTGATGTGGTTTTTGGTATCGTTGTCCATTTCGTTCAATACGCCGTCCACCCAGCCCTTCAATGCACTGGCATTGGTGTCGAAATATTCTCCTACGACAATGCTTGGATTCATGTTTTGATAGTGCAAATAATCCATCAAATTGCCCGTAAATGAATGAGGAAAATGTTTGACTGCATCCATTCGATAGCCCCTGATTCCGACATCTTCCCACAGCCATTTGCTCCACTCCTGCAAGGTATCTATGGTCTCAATTTTGGTTTGGTCATAGTCGTAATAAAACCACATTCCATCCCAATCGCCACTCAAAGAGGTCGCATTTCCATTGGGTCTAAAATTGTTGTAGTTCATGCCTCCACGTCCACTTGGCATGTAATTGAAGTTGGTATAGGTTTGGTAAATGATTTGACTCTGAACGTCTTGCGCTTGTGCTGCCGCCCACAATCCATAGATGTAATGGTCAGAATAGTTCCCGCCAGAATTGGTGATATAAATGTAGAGTGCATCTCCTGAGGCATTGAAGTCACTTGCCGAAACGGTCAATTTGAATTCATCGGTCAAACAGCCACTTCCATCGGTATTGGCAGTCATGTTCACGCCCAAACTAATGGTATTGTTGCCTTCTCCACAATCACCACCCCCATTGGGTTCCGTTTCGCTCACGTCTGCTTGGTTTTGGTAGCCCACCACATCGGTATTTACATAGATTTTGTAGGGTTTGTTGTGGTAATTGGAGTGCTGCGAAGCCGAGCGAATTTTGAAATAATAATCTCCTGCTCCATTTCCTGATGCGCCCCCCAAAGGCAATACACAGCGAAATCTATCGGATGGAAAAGGCGCATCTCCATTGTTTACCTTCGTACTATTGTAGGTTTCAATCCAACCTTCAACGGCACTGTTGTCCTCTGCATTTCCCCCATCTCGGTGATTATAGACTACATCTGCCACGGCTTCAATGCCCACATTGTCAAACAAATCAATGATGTCGTCCAACTGAGAACGTGTTCCGAGTCCCGTTGCTCCTCCTCCAAACTCTCCCAAATCATACAAATCTCTTGGGTCATAACCATTGCTGTAACTCCCTGAACTTGCCCTCGAAAGAGGCGGAAGCCATACATGGGTAATCCCCGCGTTGGCAAGTTCCGTTGCTTTGGCTTCAATAGTATCTGCCCAGTTTGCGCCATTTGCAGTCTTGGGGTAATCCCAGTACCAACCTTGCATTAGGATGTCTTGGGCAAAGGTGTTTTGAAGCGAAAAAAGAAGACAGAATGTAAATAGGATTTGGTAAATGGGTAGTTTGTTTTTCATAAAAGAACAGTGTTTTAGGCTACAAATTTAAACAGTTTTCGAGTAGCAGACAAAAAAAGGCAATGTGGTGAGCATTGCCTTTTTTTGTTTTCAGAATTCTTTACAATTTTATTAATTTTCTAAGCTTGTTTCACTTCAATTTGTGTGATGTAAAGTGTGCCAAAAGTCATAAACGATAATGCAAGAATGAGTAAACCCCATTCAGAAAGTGTGGGAACTTGTGGAGGGGGAGCAGCAATCGTAAATGTTGCTTGAAAGTCATTTGGAGAATTACTATCAAAACAGCATCCAGCTTCATTTGTGGAAGCTTCCCAATATACTTGTAAAACGTAATCTCCAGGTGCAAGTCCATTTAATAAGTCAATAGAGGCTGTGTTTTCTATCCAACTTTGGTCGCCTGGGTTTCCACCACAACAAGCATCTAAGTTTGCTCCAAAAGGTAGATTAAGAGGAGTCAAAGCTCCTAAAGAACCAGCGGCTGGGAAAATATTGTAATGAAATGTAGCTCCTGTTACATCTCCTCCATTCCCTGCATTTTTATAGCTTTTAATTTCTGCCCCTGTCAATTCCAAAGAATTGACTATGCCTAATGCTGTGCCATCGAAAGCTGTAGGATTTGCTTCGGGGTTTTCACTACCCGCATCGGTTTGAGCTACACCATCGACAGTATAAAAAACATAGGTTTGGAACACTCCTACATTGGTGCCATCAGCCTGTGCTTGTATTTGGATAGAGTAGAATATTAAAATTAAAACGAGAAGTCTTTTCATTTTGTGTGGTTAATTGAATTATGAAAGAATAAAGTTGTTGTAGACCATTGTAAATATACTCAAAAAAAGCATCTTTCAAACATCAAAAATCAAGATAACTGCAAATAAAGTATATCTAAAAAAAAATCTTTTACTTGTTTCAATGCCTTTTGTTTGCCTTCTACCTACAACACACAGGCATGAAACAATTTAATTTTTGAATTGAGTTTTGGGTATCAGTGACTCCGTTTTACGATGTAAATTAGCTTGCAATTTTGATTTTTAGCCGTCTATCAGTTTCGATAGCGGGCTAAAAATGATGTTTTTTATCAGTTTTAGCCGAGTATCGTTTTTTATAGTGGGCTAAAAACAGTATTTTTGAGTGATTTTAGCCGTCTATCAATTTCGATAATAGGCTAAAACTTAGATTTTATTATCATTATGAACAGAATATTCGTTGGACGAGAGGAAGAACAGGGAATCCTAAAAAAGGCAATAACTTCAAATGAACCTGAAATGGTAGCGGTAATTGGTCGCCGTAGAGTGGGCAAAACCTATTTGGTAAGGTCTGTTTATGCTGATTCCATTTCCTTCGAAATGACAGGCATTCAAAATGGAAAGCGAAAAGAACAACTGCAAAACTTCATCAATCGTTTGAATTTCCACACCAAATCTATTGTTCCGTTTCAAACACCGAAAAATTGGCTTGATGCCTTTCAAATCCTGATACTCCATTTTGAAAGTCAAGACCAAAGCCAGAAAAAGGTATTTTTCTTTGATGAACTTCCTTGGATGGCAACCCACAAATCAGGTTTCTTGAAAGCTTTTGGTCTGTTCTGGAACGATTGGGCATCTCAAAGAAATGTCGTTGTGGTAATTTGTGGTTCGGCAGCTTCTTGGATGATTCAAAAAGTAGTACGCAATAGAGGAGGCTTACACAATCGCATCACCCACAGAATCAACCTAAAACCTTTCAACTTGGCTGAAACCAAAGCCTACTTCAATAGTAAATCCTTCAATTTTGACCACTACCAAATCATACAATTGTATATGGCAATGGGTGGGATTCCTCATTATTTGAAGGAAGTGGAAGGAGGACAAAGTGCGGCTCAAAATATTGACCGTATTTTCTTTTCCCCTAATGCCTTACTAAGCGAAGAATTTGACTCTTTATATTTTGCCTTATTTGACAATGCGGAAGACCATATCAAAATCGTTCGATTGTTGGCAGAAAAGTGGCAAGGTTTGACTCGACAAGAAATCATTGCAATGGGAAAATTTCCCAATGGTGGAAACACTTCAAAAGTCATTGAAGAATTGACTCATTCAGGGTTCATCACTCCTTATTACACTTTTGGCAAAAAAAAGAATGGCAAACGTTACCGATTAACAGATGAGTACTCTTTGTTCTACTTGAAGTTCATTGAAGGTAAAAGGTTGGAAGAAAAAGGAATGTGGAGAAAATTCAGTCAAACACAAACCTACAAAATTTGGTCAGGTTATGCTTTTGAAAGCATTTGTCTAAAACACATTCCTCAAATCAAAAAAGCACTGAAAATAGGAGGTATTTATTCGGAATCCTCTACTTATCGAAGCCAAGGTATTGAAGGTCAAAAAGGCACTCAAATTGACCTATTGATTGACCGAAATGACCATGTTATCAATATTTTCGAACTCAAGTTTTACAATACCGATTTTATTGTCTCCAAATCCTACGCCAAAGAGCTAAGAACCAAAATGGCGGTATTCAAAGCCAATACAAACACCCGTAAACAGTTGTTTTGGAATATGATAACAACTTTTGGATTGTACCCAAATGAACACAGTTTGGGCTTGATTGACCAAGCCTTTACGATGGATGTACTTTTTGAAGAAGAGGAATAAGGAACTATTCCCTCTTCCTTTTTGTACTCTCAGCATTCTCTAACCAAAACCCTATATCCCATGAACCAACAAAATTTAATCTCCAAAAACACCTCTGCTTGGAAAATCTACGTGTGGATTTCTTTTGCCCTTTCGTTTGGGCTAACACTATTTGGCGTTTCACAATTGCCTGCTGATTGGTGGGTCAAAGGTTATTTACTGATGGGTTTGGTTTTCACGGTAGGCTCTTGTTTTACCCTCTCCAAAACCCTCCGAGACGACCACGAATCCCAAAAACTGCTGAATCGCATCAGCAATGCCAAAACCGAGAAAATGTTGAAGGAGTATGAGGTAGTTGCAGATTGAAATTGCCTTACTCAATCTATTCCCTGAGAGTTTTCAGGGAAAAAGATTTTTTCAAGTAATAAATATTTAAACCTCCTCATGGTTGCTGTAGGATTAGTAGCTTCGTTAAATTCTATACGATAATTTTCATAGCTTGTTTGAAGGTTAAGTTTTTTTGCTATTTCATTAAGCCCTTTTTTCCTATACATAAAATCCATATAAATTTCATAAGTCCCGACCCTTTTAGTGTGTTCAACTTTTTCTTGTTGGCTCATTTTCCTAATCATTAATATTTTCTTACTCCTTCTTTCCAGTCCCATTTCTTCTTTTGGAATCCAAAGAAGGTCATTATTGGGTTTCACCAACTCGAATAATATTTTACTTATATATCCAAGTTCTTTTAAGTAGGATTCATGGCTAATAACCCCTGAGTCTATTTCGCCTTCATTTCTATTATATTTCCCTTCCATTGCTCGAACAATTTTTCGAGTACCTTTGGTCAAATCCATGCTTAGAAGTTCCTTCAATACATCTTCTGTTTTAGCCTTCGAAATTCGTTCAATAAAATCTGCCTGTTGTTCATAAGACAGTTCTTTACTAAGATTCTCACCCTCTCTTCTCACCTCTTCAAACTGTTCTTTGGGTAGCCAATTAGGATAGTTACTCATTATGATAACATTTATAATTTTCTTATATATTTTTCTAATCAAACCTTTTAATAGGTACATGTTTTTCATTAATTATAAAGATACCATTTCTTGTTATTATTTCACGCTTTCTTCTCTACAAAGCCCTGTAAGACAGCAATAATTGAGATTAGATTTAATGCTCGTCTTTTTTTATTTTTTAGAATCAGAAAAATTAGTATTTTTGTACTAATATTTGAAAACAACATTCTTAAACAAACAGATACTTCAATTATATGGAAGCATTTATCTACGATGCCTTGCGAACTGTCCGAGGCAAAGGGAATAGAAAAGGAGCTTTGAACGGGATGACTCCCACCTTTTTAACCGAAACATTACTCAAAGAACTGAGACAAAAACACGAATTGGATACCACCTTGGTAGAAGACGTGATTTTGGGTTGTGTGACACAGGTGATGGATCAAGGGGCTAATATTGCTAAGACTGCGGCTCAACAGTCGGGTTATGGTGACCACCTTTGTGGAGTGACTTTGAATCGTTTTTGTGGTTCTGGTTTGGAGGCTGTGAATCAAGCGGCGGCTTATGTGCGTTCTGGTTTTTCGGAATTGTTGGTAGCAGGAGGTGTAGAAAGTATGTCTCGTGTGAAGATGGGTTCTGATGGAGGAGCATTGATGATAGACCCTTCGGTAGCATTGCCAGGACATGCGATTCCTCAAGGTGTTTCTGCGGATTTGATTGCGAGTAAATATGGTTTTAGCAGACACGATGTGGATGCTTTTGCAGCGGAATCACAAAAAAGAGCAACGGCAGCAGAATTGGCGAAGCTCTATACCTCACGGGTAAACATCAAGGACATCAACGGAATTACCGTTTTGGCAACAGATGAAAACATTCGCCCAAGTACAACGGTCGAAAGTTTGAGTTCATTGAAGCCTTCTTTTGCGATGATGGGCAAAATGGCTGGTTTTGACTCTGTGGCGATGGATCGCTATCCTGAAGTTGAGTTTATTGACCACGTTCACCATGCAGGGAATTCTTCTGCCATTGTGGATGGTGCGGCGATTGCTTTGATTGGTAGCAAAGCAGCTGGTGCTAAAATGGGCTTGAAACCTCGTGCAAAAGTTGTTGCAGCGGCTGTATATGGTACAGATCCTACAATGATGTTGGTCGGTCCTGCTCCTGCAAGCCGCAAGGCATTGAAGCAAGCAGGCATGAGCAAAAATGACATTGATCTCTATGAAGTGAATGAAGCATTTGCAGCAGTACCTATGCGTTTTATGCAAGATTTGGGTGTTGGTTTTGACAAAGTGAATGTGAATGGTGGTGCGATTGCTTTGGGGCATCCGCTTGGAGCTACGGGTTGTATGTTGATGGGAACTTTGTTGGATGAATTGGAGCGACAAAATAAGACGACGGGTTTGATTACTCTTTGTATTGGAGGAGGAATGGGAATTGCGACGATTATAGAGAGAGTTTGATGAGAAGAGGGAAGCGAGAGGTGGGAAGTGAGACTTTTTATTTCTCGTTTCTCACTTCCCGCCTCTCTCCTCTAAAGGATTTTATTTGTATTTCGCTTGAAAACTAAGGGTCATTCTTCGAATAGAAGTAACCTTAGATGTGAGATTTTCTAAATCAATTTCATTGATATAATCCAAGTCAAAGCACAAATACAAATGACTTTCCAATTCACAACAAGAACCTACTGAAACGTCTAAAAAGTAAGCCAATTGTTTGTCTGTTCCTCTTCCACAGCCTTCTGCAATATTGGAAGGAATAGACACAACACATCGGCGGATTTGAGAGGTTAAACCAAATCTTTCATCAGCAGGAAATTCTTTTGTGATTAGATACACTTCTTTGACCAATTCTCTTGAGAGTTTCCAAATATTCAGATTCTTAAAATTGTGTTTCATTTTTAAAGTAAATTTTGTGATTGAAGAAAAATAACAAAGTTATAAATTAGTAATTTTTATTAAAAATTCAGCTATCTTATATCTCACTTCCCACATCTTTCTTCTCACATCCAAATAAAAAACAATGTCAACAATAATAAAAAACAACATCTTAACCTACGAAGTAGGCAGCGACGGCATCGGCATCATTACCGTCAATATGGTAGATCATCCTGCCAACTTATTCAATGCCGATATGATTTCGGCATACAATGAAGCCGCTATGAAAGCGATTCAGGATGAAGCAGTGATTGGAGTCGTTGTGACATCTGGCAGAAGAATGTTCATGGCAGGTGGCGACTTGCGATTTTTGGGCAAACCGATTGAAGACGCAGGTGCATTTTTCAAAGGCATGATGACCTTGCACCAAAAAATGAGAGAAGTCGAAACGGGTGGAAAGCCTTTCGTTGCGGCGATTAACGGCATCGCATTGGGTGGCGGAATGGAATTGGCATTGACTTGTCACCACCGTATTTGTATCAATGATACCCGCATCAAACTGGGTTTTCCAGAGGTAAAAGTAGGTTTGTTGCCAGGTGGCGGTGGAACTTCAAAAGCTCCTTATTTGATGGGAATTCAAACGGGTTTGACTTACCTATTGCAAGGAACGGAAGCACGTCCAGAACAAGCATTGAAAGATGGATTGATTGGTGAATTGGTGGCTACGCAAGAGGATTTGATTCCTGCTGCAAAGGCATGGATTAAGGCAAATCCAAATGCTGTTCAGCCGTGGGATGCTAAGAAAAAACGCATTCCTGGAGGCGGTTTGATGTCTCCAAATGGCGTGATGACCATGATGGGAAGTATCGGAAATGTGCGTAAAATCACACATGGTAACTATCCTGCTGCTCAATACATTTTGAGTACGGTACACGATGGTTTGGAATTAACGATTGACCGTGCATTGGAGGTTGAGGCGCGTTATTTCACCAAAGTACTGCAAACCAAGGAATCCAAAAACATGATTCGCACGGGCTTTTTTGCCATCAGCGAAGCCAGAAAAGGCAAGGCAAAACCAAAAGGTCACGAATTCCAAAAAGTTGGTAAACTCGGTATTTTGGGTGCGGGTATGATGGGGGCTGGTATTGCGTATGTGTCTTCAAAAGTAGGCATGGATGTCGTATTGAAGGATGTGACGATGGAAGGTGCTGAGAAGGGCAAAAGCTATTCGACCAATTTGCTGAACAAGCAGTTGTCGAGAGGGCGCACGACTCCCGAAAAAATGCAAGGTATTTTGGATAGAATCCACGCTACGGATGACCCGAATGCGGTGGAAGGCTGCGATTTGATTATCGAAGCAGTTTTTGAAAATGTGGATTTGAAGGCGAAGGTGACCCAACAAACGGAAGCTGTCTTAGCTGCTGATAAGGTCTATGCTTCCAACACTTCAACGATTCCGATTACCCTTTTGGCGAAAGCTTCTGAAAGACCTGAAAACTTCATCGGGATTCACTTCTTTTCACCTGTGGACAAGATGCCTTTGGTGGAAATCATTGTGGGCGCAAAGACTTCTGACAAGACGATTGCACAAGCGGTGGATTATGTGACACAAATCAAGAAAGTGCCGATTGTGGTCAATGACAGTCGTGGATTTTTCACTTCTCGCTGTTTTGGTACATTCACTTCTGAGGGCGTTTATTTGCTGAAAGAAGGTGTCCCTGCTGCAATGATTGAAAACGTAGCAAAGAGCAAGGGAATGCCTGTTGGACTTTTGGTGGTTTCGGCTGAGGTGAGTTTGACTTTGTGCTTGCATGTCATGGAATCTGACCCTCTATTGAAGGACAACAAGGAGCTGCACGA
>JBGCDY010000847.1:0-3512 GCA_045105835.1 Chitinophagales bacterium | reverse complement strand
TAGTTTAACCAACCCAATACACACCTACACAGAAACAGGTATTTTTGAAGTCACCTTGACCATTGTTTCCACCTTCAATGAATGCCCGAATACTTTCACAACTACAGTTGAAGTAATCGACAAACCGATTGCAGGGATTGATTCACAAAATTCCTTTGGTTGCAGTCCATTAATGGTAGATTTCCATAATAATTCGGAAGGAGCAGTGGCTTATCAATTAGATTGGGGAGATGGGAATACCGAAAATGATACCTCTGCAATCCTACAACATGAATTCATTTCAACAGTTGACACTACTTTTATTGTCACCCTAATTGCCTTCAATTCAGCAGGCTGCAAGGATTCCATTCAATTTCCTGTGCCTGTTACTGCACAACCGATTCCCAACTTTGTGGCTTCGGAATACAATCATTGTGATGCGCCTGTAGTCATTGAACTGATAAATCAATCCGAAGGAGGAACGAGTTTTGAGTGGTTTGTAAACGGTATATCAGAATCCAATTCAGAAAATGCGAGTGTATTGTTGTCTGATGTTGATGATTATTTGATTGAATTGTTGATCACCAATCCTTTTGGCTGTGAAAGTAGAGTAGATACCACGGTTCGGATAGTTCCACAGGCAGAAGCAGCTTTGACAGTAGATAGTTTTAAAGTATGTGAAGGAGAACATGTCACCTTCAACAATGCCTCTTTGAATTCCACAGAGTACTTTTGGAGCTTTGGAGACAACAATACTTCAACAGAAGAAAATCCTACACACCTATATGAATCGGAAGGAATCTATGATTTGATGTTGATAGCCAGTTTTGATGGTTTGTGTCCCGATACTTTGCCACTTCAAAATGCAGTGACGGTGACTAGAAGCCCCATTGCAGATTTTACCTATGAAAATATGGATGACCCTACTCCAACGGGAACAATTGACTTCTTGAATTTATCAGAGGGAGGTATTTACTATTATTGGGATTTTGGAGATACAAAAACTTCTGAGGAAGAAAATCCAACACATAGATATGATTACTTTGGCGATAAGTCGGTTACACTTATTGCTGAAAACGAAATTGGATGCCAAGATACTGCCTTTTTAGACATCGAACTTACTTTCTTCAAAGGGCTGTTTGTTCCCAATGCTTTTACCCCCAGTATTGGACCACCTGATGTTCGCACATTTATTCCCAAAGGAGTCAATCTGGAAGATTATGAAATTCGGATATACGATAAGTGGAATGGTTTGGTCTTCTTTTCTGAAGCAACCGATAATGGACAGCCTTCAGAAGCATGGGATGGAACACACATTAAGAATGGAGAATCATTGCCGCAGGGAGCTTATGTTTGGGAAATACTTGCTGTATTTGCGGATAGAAGCCCTTGGGAGGGCAAGGAATATGAGAAGGACAAACAAAAGATGGTTGGTTCTGTGATGTTGATTCGTTGATTTTCAAATAAGTGTTTTCCCACAAAATTCAATTGTTTTTATTAAATCTAATAACCCTATGAAATATTTTATACATTTTATATCATTTTTTGTGTTTGTTGGCAGTTCGCCTTTTTCAACTGTAAATGCCCAACAGACAAATTTTTCCCTGCTCTCTGCAAATTATTTGGAGTTGAATCCCGCCTATGCAGCAATTCAACCAGGAGGTACTTTATACTTGCATTATCGAAAACAGTGGTTGAATATTCCAGGTACCTACGACAAATACAATCTGGCAATTAGTAGTGTAAATAGAGCTTTCAATAACTTGAATGTAGGAGTAGGGTTTACTGCTGATAGAGAAATAGAAGGTGAAGGCTTATTTAAGAGAGACAGTTATGGATTGGTAGTAGCTATGTCATCTATAGGCGGAAATAATGGAATAGGTGGCAGACAATCCAATTCTAATGCTAATTTTGCTGTGGGAGTTAAATTCAACTACAACTTCTTAACAATTGATTGGGAGAATCTTACATTTGGAGACCAAATAGACCCTGTACTTGGTCCCATTTTTCCGACACAAGCAATTCTTCCCGATTCTCCCAATCCCAATTATTTTAACTTTGAAATTGGAGGCTTGTTTCGGTCTAATCAGCTAGTAGTGGGTGTCAATATGAAAAATATATTTTTGGGATATACGGATGTGTCTCTCTACGGCTTACGATTAGATGAAAAACTTCAATTGCTTTCAACACATGCCAGTTTCATGTTCGGAATAAATCCACAAAAATTCTATCTTGAACCTATAGCGAAGTTAGATTATTATTTTCAATCCAAACTAAGTTCTATCTCAATAGGTACAAATCTGGCATGCGTATTTTCTGGTGGAAAATCCAATCTCAATCAAACAGGTTATCAAACTCTTTTTGCAGGACTTTATTATCACCAAAGACCTCAATTTATTGGTAATAAATTGCAAACAACTGGGGCATTGGTGATGAGTCTTGGGTTTAAAATCAAGCCAAAAGACAACACTATTCAAATCGTTACAAGCTATGAAGCCAATGGAGGAAGCCTCGCTAATAGGCAATCTGGTGGCACATTCGAATGTGCCTTGAAATTTAATATGGGCAAAGGTTGGTCGGGAAAAAATACTGCTTGTGATTTCTTGAAAAGCGAATTTGACTTTGGAAAAATGTAATAGGAGTCCTTCCCCAACTCACCCCCCCCCATGCCGACAATTCTCCAACACATTATCCAAAGTCCAATCCACCCGCTTCTGAAAATCCATCTGCCGCTTACCACAATCCATTTTACTACAAATCCCACAAGCACTCGGCGGCAGACAAGGATCTGTATGCACAAACAATTCCACCGTTCGTTCCGTATCACTCTGCACCAAATCCTCAAAATCTTTGACTTCATCATGTACCTCTCGCAAATCAAAATACCACGGCAAAGTCAAATGACAGTCAATGTGAATAGCCTCACCATACTGTATAATCCGCAAATTGTGGACATCAATCCAATTATCTCTTCGATTCTCATTCAAAAACTTCACCAGAGATGCTAGTAAATCCTCGTCGTATTCATCCATGATACCCGCCAATGCTTTCCGCAAAATTTGAAAGCCAGTCACACCAATGATTCCTCCAAAAATAATCGCCATCAGATGATCTATCCAATAAATTTGAGTGCAGTATATCAAACCCAAACCTAAGAATAAACCCACCGTCGAATAAGCATCTGATTGAAGATGTTTACCTCCTGCTTTCAGTCCAAGTGAATTGCCTTTTTCACCCTGTCGAATCAAAAGCCAGCCCATGCCATAATTCACAAAACCTGCCACGCCAACCAAAATCATCCCTACATCCAAACCTTTGAGTTCGATGGGATGAAACAAATTGTAGCCTCCCTTAAACATCATCGAAATCCCCGCCAAAACAATCAAACCACCTTCAAAAGCAGCCGACAAAAATTCAACTTTTCCATGTCCGGAAGGATGGTTGCGGTCTTTGGGACGTGCCGCAAAGTAGAGACTGACCAAGGTAAATACTCCCGCCAAAACATTGACAATGGATTCCAAAGCATCGGTGAG
>JBGCDY010000846.1:0-6850 GCA_045105835.1 Chitinophagales bacterium | reverse complement strand
CTTCGATTTGCGAGGTGACAAACCACAAGGTCGGATAATGGCTTTGATGTCTTCCACTTTGCACTGCACCATATCTTGTGGCGTATTTGCCATGGCAAACAAGTGCGGTGTGACGGTATTGACCCTTGCATCGGTACATTGAGCCGACAACAATACCGCAATCAAAAGCGTGTAAGGGTCTTCGTGTTGAAGCGGCACATCTACAGTAGGGTAGAGGGCTTCTAATTTTTCTTGAACGAACTGTACCTTCTCTTTTTTGGTCATTGGATAGATGCTTGTTAAATGGTTAATCTATGGGGTGATAAGGAATGAAGTGAGAAGAGTTTTTTTCATTTTAATTCTTATTTTCATTCCCGACTTATTTCGCCATCCCAAACTTCAATATATTCGCCTTACCACCTCTGGCTTCATTGCCAATATAGAGGTCACCATTTGCCATAAAACAAATGCTCTCAGGTTGTTTGAATACATCGGGGTCAAGCGGCTCTATGTGTACGATTTGTTTGCCAGACGCATCCATAATCACCAATAGTTTTCCCGCCGTAGCAATTAAATAGATTTCTTTGGTGATTGGGTGAACGTCGATTCCCGAAGGTTGAAAGGTCAAATCACCACTTGCAGGATTGAAAAATTTGGCGACTCTGTTTAAGAGCTCTTTGTTTTTATCTTTTGCAAGGTGCTTGGACAAACTGTCCAAAGAGATGGCAAATAGTGGATTTGGGGAAAGTTCTTTTGTGGATAAATTGAAGGAATAGACGGCTTTGTAATTGTCCCATTTGGGGTCATCGTGTGCCTTGCCTTTGCAGGCTACCAGTAGATTTTGTTTTGAAGCATCCAAACACAAACCTTCTGCATCGTTGGAAGTACTGAGATGTGTTTCGTATTTTTCGACTTCTTGTTCGTCCGTATTGAAGTTCATAATTTGATACAAATCACCGTCACTGCGAAGTACCCAAATTTCTTTTCCCACGACTTCCACATCTTCAAAATCACCGTTTTTACCAAAATCTACATCGCTCGTCACCTCATCCGTTTCAAAATTGTAAATGTACACATTCGCCTTTTCGTCTTGTATGCAGGCAAACAAGGTGCCGCCCAAAAAGTCCAAACCCGAAAGTTCGTCTAATTCGTTGGGCATTTTTTGTTTTTGTGTAGGCTCTGCAAAATTGTAGGGGAAAACGTATGATTTGTCTGGAACTACTTCAATAGTAGTTTCCTCGATATTGGTCTCTGTTTTTGCAGCATCTGTCTTGGTACTGTTGTCTTTGGTTTTGCAGCCAGCAAAAAGGAATAAAAAAACGAGTAATGATGTGATTAAGTGTTTGTACATTTTTATTGATTTTTAGGTATTTATCATTTTTTCTCAGAAGGGAATACAATATAAAGTGGTGTTTGTTATTTTGTGAAAATCCTCTGATTGGATAGGGCTATTTTGTTACTATTCAGCAAGTATTAAGGGGCTTGTATTACCCGTTCTTTTTCTTGATAAAAAGAACCAAAAATCAAGACCTGAATGTATTGCTTAACGCAAAAAAAGAAGAAATAGACTAAACAGCTTGAAACTTGACATCGCTTTGCTCTGCCTTCAAACAACAATCTGTTTTTAACGTCCATTTCTCCTTTTTTTACTACAATCCATAAGGGTCGGGTTTTATACCAATCATTCTTTTCACTGAACATTTCTTAATGCTGAATAGTAACCTATTCTTGTGAATTCAGAGAACGGTAGTTTCACCTTTTAAGGTTGTCCTATTTCCATAGAAATGGTGAATCTTTCGAACACTAAAACTACCGTTGTCTTTATTTTCTTCATGGAAATTATCAAAGAATCCATTTCCTCAAACAGTACTTTAACTCACTCCTGCTAATACAATCACAATCTCACCTTTCACTTTTTTAATTTTGAAATGTGCGACCAATTCCTCCAATGTGCCTTGAACATTCTCTTCGTGCAATTTGGTTAATTCTCTCGAAACAGCAGCAAGCCTATCTGCTCCAAAAAACACTGCAAACTGCTCCAAAGTTTTAACGAGGCGAAAAGGAGACTCGTAAAAAACCATCGTCCGAGTCTCTAACTGCAAAGTTTCCAAGCGGGTTTTGCGTCCTTTTTTTTGAGGCAGAAAACCTTCAAAACAGAACTTGTCACAAGGAATGCCCGAATTGACAAGAGCGGGTACAAACGCCGTAGCCCCTGGCAAAGAAATAACTTCAATACCTGCTTTTCGGCACTCTCGTACCAACAAAAAACCTGGGTCGGAAATACCTGGCGTGCCTGCATCCGTGACCAAAGCCATGCTAACTCCCGCTTGAAGTTGTTCTATGATTCTCTGTAAAGTCTTGTGTTCATTGTGGGTATGATGGGATTGAAGGGGCTTAGAAATTTGGTAGTGCTTCAATAGAAAACCACTCTTTCGGGTGTCTTCTGCTAAAATGACATCTACTTCCTTCAATATTCGGAGCGCACGCAAGGTGATGTCCTCCAAATTGCCAATAGGGGTCGGAACGAGGTATAACATTCAAAAAGTTAAAATGGAAATGATAAAAGTAATACCGTGTGACAGAAATAATTTAATAGCATGTCAAAATTGGCACAACATCCCCCAACCCCCTTCAAAGGAGGAATACACGGATAGTAAGGAAACTTCCCCTTTGAAGGGGGACTTAGGGGGATGTAAATGGACGAATTTGGTCATAGAATAATATTAAGAAATTTCTGTTTCATGGTAGTAATTGAAAGAACAGCGCAACAAATCATCAGAAAAACCCAATAAATGCTGCAAGCCTAAAACGTAAAGTTAGAGATTCATTCACCTTTATTGAAGGAAACCTTGATTTTTAGCACAAAAATTGCGGATTGATTGTTTACTTTCTCGTGAGCTATGTTATTAAAGTACAAGTTCCATATTTTTTGGAAAAAATGTATCTTTAGCGTGTTTAGTAAAATCAGTAGAAAATAAAGCTACCTCAATTATGTCTGATAAACAATCGAATAACCTCTCTACCATTGCCCCTTATATTCCCCCCACATTGATGAAGAGCATTCTGGCTTCAAAAGAATTGCCTTTAGAGCCTGTGGTGGAAGATTTTGAAGCTGCCGTAATGTTCGCTGATATTTCGGGCTTCACCCCTTTGACGGAGGCATTGGCACAAAAGGGCGCAGAAGGTCCTGAGGAATTGACACGTATTCTGAATGGTTATTTCACCCGAATGATTGCCCTCATTGAGAGTGAAGGCGGAGAAGCGGTTCAATTTAGTGGGGATGCAGTGACGGTTGTTTTTCCGACAAGAGGGGAGACAAAAGGAATGGCGGTCAAACGAGCGATGCAAGCAGCAAAAGCGATGCAAGCGGCAATGTCTGATTTTAGAGAATTGAAAACCAGTATTGGCATTGTCACCCTTCAAATGACGATTAGTATTTGAGTGGGAGACCTCAAGGGGATTCAGGTAGGTGGAGTTTTCAATAGGTGGGAATACATCATTGCAGGAGATCCACTCAGACAGATTGGAGAGGCAGAAGAGAAAGCACAAAAAGGAGATATTGTATTGAGTGACGAAGCTTTGGAGATGATTCACCAAGATTGGTTGACACCCACTCCAATGGAAGTCATAGATTATGAAAGGATTGAAAACAAACAATATGTAGAACAATATGCCAAGCGGTTTTTGGCGGGTTCTGTCTTGTCTTGGTTGGACAAATCCTTACAAACATGGTTGGCAGAGTTGCGCCCAATGAGTGTGATTTTTGTGGGGATTGAGGGCTTGGATTATGACCATCCTCAATCTGTCAAATATTTGCAGCAGTTTGTCCAAATGGCGCAAGCTACAACCTATAGATATGAGGGAGCGATTCGCCAGTTGGCAGTAGATGACAAGGGAACCGTCTTGTTGATTTTGTTTGGCGCACCGCCTTTTGCACACGAAGATGACCCTGCAAGGGCAATTCGTTGTGCGATGGATTTGCAGAGTTGGATAGGCGAAAACAGTGATTTTCCATTTAGTTTGAGCATAGGAGTTACTTCTGGGCGTGTTTTTTCTGGTCCTATGGGGAGTCCAAAACGGGCTGAATATACGGTCATTGGAGATGTGGTGAATTTGTCTGCAAGGTTTATGGGCAAAGCAGGAAGTGGCAACATCTTGTGTGATTTTGAAACCTATCGTTCGGCAAGTGGTCAAGTGACCTTCAATAGCCTGACACCGATTCGTGTGAAAGGAAAGAGTGGCTTGATTCGGGTGTACGAACCAACGGGAACTGCCAGTGGTAAACTGCACAAAAAAGCGAGTAGTCAATTGATTGGTCGTCGAGTAGAATTGCAGCGTTTGGAGGATGTTTTTGAAGGAGTGAAAAATGGTAAAGGAATTATTTTGAGTATTGAAGGAGATGCAGGAGTGGGCAAGTCTCGTTTGGTCAAATCTTTTATGCAACACCTTCAAGACACTGGTTTTACCTATCTTATCGGCACAGGTCTGAGCATCGAACAAAAGACTCCGTACCGTGCTTGGAGAGATGTATTGACCGACTTTTTTGGATTGGATGGCATCAAAGATCCTATCGAAAAACAGATTTTTGTAGCGACAACGGTTATGGATTTGACTCCCGACCAAATCGAACGATTGCCACTCATCAACGATATCTTGAACTTGGGGATTGTCGAAAACGAACTGACCGAACAGCTAAGCCCACAGCTTCGCCAACAAAGTTTGACCATTTTCATCATTGAACTACTCAAAGCTTGGGCGAAAGAGAATCCGTTGATTTTGATTATGGACGATGTGCATTGGTTCGATAAGTCTTCTTGGGAATTGATGCTCAATGTCAGCCGTTCGCTTTTGGTGGCGAAAGTGCCCTTTATGCTTTTGCCAATTTTGAGACCATTGGAGGACAAATACCCAAATCGCTTGTATTTTGAGCAAATCAACCAATTGGAGGTGGCTCAAAAAATGACTTTGGAGGTCTTGAGTTCGGAGGAAATCATTCAGTTGGTTATCCACCGTTTGAACATTGAAGCAGACGATTTGCCCGTATTGTTGGCGGATGCAGTATTGAAGCGAGCTGGGGGGAATCCATTTTATGCCGAGGAACTGATTTTCACCCTTCGAGATCAGGGAGTGATTGAATTGCAGGTAGAAGGTGATAAGACGCTTTGTGTTGTGAAAAAGGACTTGCGAGAAGCAACGCAAAAGTTACCTGAAAGTATTCAAGGCTTGATTTTGGCACGTATTGACCGCTTGCCTCCCGAAAGACAGTTGATATTGAAGGTTGGAGCGGTGATTGGGCGTACTTTTGCCTACACTCCTTTGTATTATACACTGAATCAATACATTCCAATCGAATCGGGAGAAATCAACGAACATCTTGATAAGCTGGAGATTTTGGACCTTACGCCTTTGGAGGTGCCAGAACCTGATTTGACCTATATTTTCAAGCACATCATCACCCAAGAAGTGGCTTATCAGACTTTGTTGTTTGCCCAAAGACGACAATTGCACCGCACAGTGGCGAAGTGGTTTGAAGATACCTTTCAGAACGAAAATTTTGATATGCTTGCGCCTTATTATCCACTGTTGGCATACCACTACCAAGTGGCAGAAGATAGAGAACAGGAACGGTATTATTCCAAATTGTCAGGAGAACAGGCTGCTCGACAGTTTGCGAACGAAATGGCAGTGGGTTATTTCCGACGTGCTTTGGAACTGACGAATGAGGAGGAATATACCATCCGTTATGAGATTCTGAAACAAAGGGCAAAGGTCTATGACTTGTTGGGCAAGCGACCAGAACAGTTGCAGGACATTGAAGATTTGATGGCTGTGGCGAAAAATTTAGACAATGTAGCCTTAGATGTAACCGCCAAAATGGAATTGGTGATTTACCACAAAACAGTCTCAAATCATGCGGCTGCTATTGAAGTGATACAGGAAGTCATTGCAGCCAAAGACGAATTAAAAAATCCACAACCGATAGCAGATGCCCATTTTTTGAGGGCAGTGATTTTGTACGAACAAGCAGATTATGTTTCTGCAAAGGAGTACTACGAAAAGGCTTTGATGGTGTATCAAATGGTTGGGCACCCAAAGGGTCAGGCAGAAGCCTTGCAAGGTTTGGGAATTTTGGCAAGAACACAAGGTGAGGCTCAAACGGCAATGGGGTATTATCAAAAGGCATTGAATTTTGCGGAGCAAAGCGGTGATAGACGACTGCAAAGTACGGTGTTCCATAACATCGGGATTGTCTATAACATTCAGGGCAAACTCAAATTGATGGAAGACACACTTGCTAAGGCTTTGTACTTGTATGAGGAGATTGGCGACAGGCGCAGTATGAGCTATGTGAACTTCAACTTGGGGACACTTAACTTCTTGAAGGGCTACTATGTGGAGGCGAAAAATTACTACGAAAAAGCAATCAACCTGTGTAGAGAAACCAATAATCCTTATGTCGAAAGTTCTGCATTGGGTTATCTGGGCGGTACGCTGCAAAATGTGGGATTGTACTATGAGGCAAAAACACTTTTTGAGGAGGCACTGCAATTGAACCGCAAGGTGGGCAATCGAAATGAGGAAAAATATACTTTGTCCAACTTGAGTGAATTGCACCTACACTTGGGCGATTACCAAGAGGCAAAAGAGTTTGCGAAATCGGCTCTTCAATTGGCGCAAGAATTGAAAGACAAGCAAATAGAAAGTTATGCTTTTGTGCTGCTCGGGCATATTACCTCCGAATTGGGGCAATATGAAGAGGCAGAAACAGCGTATCAATCTGCTTTGGATTTGAGAGTCAAACAAGAAAAGGCACGATTGGAACCTTTGGCAGGTTTGGCATTGGCGACTTTGGCACAAAACAAATTGGAGG
>JBGCDY010000845.1:0-4374 GCA_045105835.1 Chitinophagales bacterium | reverse complement strand
TTTGGACTTCAAACCAAGAGGCTGCCATTCACATTGGCAATCAAGTCGAAACGGGTACTTTTTTTATGAATCGCTGCGATTACCTCGACCCTGCTTTGGTTTGGTCAGGCGTGAAAAATTCGAGTAGGGGCTGTACGCTTTCGGGATTGGGCTATGAAGCCTTGACAAGGGTGAATTCGTTTCATTTGCAAGTATAAGTGAAGTCGTTCTCCAAAATCTCTGTTTACCCCAATTCAAAAGTCGTCACTCCAAACAAACGCTGCAAATCCATATCTGGATTCGATTGATTGTACATTCTTGCCGTCTCAAAAACTCTGGTCATTTGGTATTTTTCTGCCAAAGCCACTGCCGCCTCATTGAGTTCAGGCGTATCAAAATAGAAGGTTTCATTGCGGGGAATTTGTGAAGTGAGTGCCAAAAAAAGTAATTCCGCCAAGTCTGTATTGTCCGCAAAAAGAGGGCCGATTTTATAGCCCAAACGGCATTTTCGAATCACTCCATAACCCGCTAATTGCCCCTCTTCATAAATTCCAAAATTTATCGAATCATTTTGTCTTATCCATGATTGAAGAAAAGCATCTCGATTGTCGGGAAAGAAAGCACGGTCATAGGCTTGAATTTCTCCAAAAGAAATCATACTCAAATATACCAAAGCCATAGAACGAGGAAAACGGTTTTTATTTTTCCCTTCAAACCGTATGTTGCGGTAAGCCAATTGAAAGCCCGACTTTTTGTAATTCTCTTGCTGCGCCAAAACTCCATCCAAACCAATATTTCGCCCTTCAAGGTATTTCAAGGCAGCATTCCAAATTTGGATGCCATAGCCTTTGCTTCGAAAATCAGGCTTTACGATATAAAAGCCAATAAACCCAAAAGATTCTCCATACCGAACAGCCGAAATACACGCTATCGGCTCGCCATCTAATAAGCCTATCAAAAAACCATTTGGGTCAGCAGCATAGAAACTGTATGCATCCTGCAAACCTGGATTCCAACCTTCTTTTGCAGCCCATTCTATGGCAATGTCGATTTCTGGGCGGGTCATGGTTCGGATGGTGTAGTTCATGGGGATTGTGTTTTTTGTTGGGGGGGATTTATGGTGGGTCTAGTTCTCTTTCAAACCGAATAGGAGGGTTTCTCAACAAATCCAAAGGGAATTAACTCTCTTTAAACAACCTCTGTAACCATCCCACAAAGTCACTCGCTTTTCCATCATCCAATAAATATTCCTGTGATTTTAAATAACGATAAGTAATGGCATTTCCCAGCAAAGTGCCAGGTCGTTCTTGCCAAGCAAGCCAAGTATGAATCAGTGCTTTGGGAGCCTTTTTATTAGGTAAAATCGAAAACCTATTCTTACCACCTACAATCAACCTTTGAATGGCTTCTTCTGCAATAGGAAATAACTCGTCTTTTTCTGGAATCAAAAATTGGATAAAATCCTCCAATGCACCATTGATTTGATTATTTGGCATCAACCAAACTCCAACTGTTCCCAAGTCTTCGTATTCATCTTTGATGATAGTACCTTTGGGGTTGGGAACGGATGGAATATCCTCATAACCCGCATTTTGTAGAATTTCTTTGATTTCGTCCCAGCGTTTTTGCAAATCAGTATCAGCATCTACAATTACTCCAATAACCGCATAGTTCCCTGACTTCAAAAAGGTTGGAAGCGCATTCAATAATTTTTGCAAACCATTTTGGTTACTGATAGTAAAGTCTTTGTATTGGATTTTTCGCCTTTGCAGTAATTTGGAAACAACTTTCTCATCCTCAATTCCTTCTACTAATAATACCTTCAATAATGTCATAATCTAACGAATTTCAATGGCTTGCTCTAAAGCAATATTAATTTCATCCGTACTAAAAGGTACTGATTTAATCATACCAGTCTTTTTATTGTGCTTTAATTTTATAATCGCTGTATCCTCATCATTTTGTCTAACCTGCTGCAATGCCCAAATTGTATCTCGACTATGTGTAGCAGCAAAAACTTGAATGTTCAGTTTTTCCGACATTTTTAAAATAATTTGCCATAAATCCTTTTGTATCGACCAATGTAATCCATTTTCAAACTCATCAATCAGCAATATTCCATTTTCACAATGTACCAAGTTGAGGATGATTTGTAAAATGCGACTGATTCCATCTCCCATAGTGTTTAACGAAATAGGTTCTTTATTACCCGATATTTTTACAATGGCTTTTTTTGAGTTTGTATTCGTATCTATAAAAGTCAGGCGATTAATTTTTGGTTCGATGATTTGAAGTGCTTCAATCACATAGTCCTCTTTATCTGAAAGTGCGATGTTTCCCCAAAAAATTGCTAATTCCTCCCATTTATGTTCTTTTAGGCTACTTTCGACCAACTTGCAATTTCGTTTGATATAAAGAGATTTCCCTCCTTGAAAACTTAACCTTCTCATTATCTGCTCTAACTTCCATTTTTCCCTAACTAATTTGTTCTCGTTATTTTGATGATATTCCCATATGAAATTAGGTTGTTTCATATGTTCATTTTCATCTAATTCATCACTAATGTAAAAGGAGATTCCTTCTTTTTCATTTGAGCCAATAAATACAGTCACTTTTTCTTTATCTATCTTTATTTTTCTATCGTAAAATAATACACTTAATCCTTCTACAATATCTTCCAAATTATCCCGTTGCCTTCGCCATTCTTTTCTATAAAACTGATTATATAGAAAAAATAGGAACTGTTCTTCAAAAAAAAATCCAGCAATGGCCTCTAAAAGTGTGCTTTTACCTGTATTGTTCTTACCAATAAATAAATTGACCCTTTTTAAGTTATCAATTTCCAAGTGCTTGAAAAGCTTGTAATTTTTAATCAATATGGATTTTTGCATACTTTAATATTGTTGGTTGAACAATTCATTTACCAATTACACAACATTAGGAATTTTATCAAAATTCTCCAAGCTTTATGGTTGAAAATAAAAATCACAAAAAGCCCCCCAAAGATTTCCTCTCCGAGGGCTTCCTTAAATTATCTCATTTCTACTTCACAATCACAACCCCACTTCCATGATAACTATGATACTCCCCATCATACATCGCATCCGCCGAAACAGGCCCCATCACAAACTCCCCAGGACTCACCGCACGCACCATATAATAGAAGTTTTTAGGCTTTGAAGTGGCAGTCACGAAGAAGTTCACACGGTCGTCACGGAAATCTTGGTGGTCAGGTGTAGATTTATCCTTTGCCCATTCCATATTTGGAAGCGAATTCAGGCGAGGGTTTTCGATTTCAAAACCAGCAGGAAGAATGTCCGTCACCACCACATTTTCGATAGCCGCCGCACCCGTAGAAGTCAGGGTCAATTTCACGACCACCAAATCATTTTGGTTCACCGTCAGGTCAGTAATCGGACGACCCGCACGGTCATAAAACGTCTTGCGAACCTTCAAGAAGCTGTCTTCTTCCTCATAACTCCCATCTTTCGTCAAGCCCTCAAGACCCCAGAAATAGTACAATTGACCATCCCCTTTCGCACTGATACTCACCTTATCGCTCTTCAAATCCGCATAAGACAAGACCAAATCTTCCTCACCCGAAAACGTAGCAATTGTTTTGCCGCCCACATCCACTTTTGCAGACACCGAACCCTTATTGGCAGCCTGCGCCACCTTGCCGAGTGCCAAAAGTGTCCACACACGTTCTTGTGTATTCAACCAACGACTGCGCCTAAAATCACCCGCCAATTGTTTTGCCAAAATACCCACTTGTGGATGGTCAGGATTGGCTTCCACCAAAGCATTCAGCGCAATTCCTCTATCTCGCAAAGGCGAATAAAAGCTGCGATTGAAGACCTTTTTCGATTTTTCACCTTCAAAATTTGCAGGCATCACCTGATTCGATTTCGCCCTATCACCTGCCAACAAGTAAGCGGAAGCCAATAAATAGCGTCCATCCGTTGCCAATAGATTTTGATTCGCCTTGTAGTAATTCATCGTTGCCACATCGGGCTGACCAGTCAAAGCCAAGACATACAAAGCATAAGGCACATCTTTTGGAGCAATCTCA
Organism: Chitinophagales bacterium; assembly: GCA_045105835.1. Lineage (GTDB taxonomy): Bacteria > Bacteroidota > Bacteroidia > Chitinophagales > UBA2359 > JAUHXA01. Next base: position 323 of record JBGCDY010000845.1, on the reverse strand, counting down.
CGAGTTTGTGTCTGACCATCCTTGTCGTAATAGTAGTAAGTAATCACCTCCCGTTTGCGGAGCATTTGCTTCATGTATTTGTTCAAACTTGTCAAAGCCTTCTCGTTCACATCAAAGCCTGCCTTTTTTGCTTCCGACAAGAAATGCGCTGCAAAAACACTCCCAAAACTGTGAATCTCCTGACGACCTGGCCAATCACTCAATCCGCCTCTTGCCAACTCCATAGAGTTAAGTTTCTTGACTGCTTCTTGCACATTGAAGTTCTGAGTGTGGCTGTTTTGTCCCGTTGCCGTTCTCGTTTTCAGTCCGATGTTTTTGGTCAA
>JBGCDY010000844.1:0-2294 GCA_045105835.1 Chitinophagales bacterium | reverse complement strand
TTAAAAAAATAACCTGCTTTTTTCAAGTATTTTCATAAGTTTTGCAAATACTTGATTATCCGACAGTATCATCTTGAAAGACTACTTAGGAATACTACAAAAATAAGGTTACAAATTTCTCTTTGCTTATTCATCCGCTTTCAATACTTTGGTTAATAAGCACTTATATTGCAGTCCTCATCGGATAAATTTTAAAATAGCTCGCCCCGAAAACTCGGGGTTAATTCAGCAGCGTTCCTTATCAAGTGATTTTTTCATTTTCATTCTGATTTTAATTTTGATTCACTACTTATTCCTTCAATTTTCTTTTGTTTATGCAAACACAAACCTCCATTAAATTCCACTTAGCTCAATTAAAGGATGTTTTTCAAGAGCTCTTAAAAATCAGGGCTTCTGTGGATGAAGATGAGGTCATTGCAGTCCATGTTTTTTACAAGGCAGAGCAACAATTGAAGTATTTAGAAGAACTCGAAGTTGCTCCTTTTTCACAAATAAAAGCACTCGAAAACCACCTCATTTGCCTAAAAAAATACCTATTCCAATTTGAGCAGTACAGCAAGATTACCAAAAGTTTTTTTCAAAAGACCAGTGAAATATTGGAGAAATCTGTTCTTGAAAGTTCCTATCCTTTTTTAGCTGCTCAAAAGATGGCTCGGCAACTTTTCCATCATTTTATTGAAGGGCATTACTTCAAAGTTGGTTTGCAAAAAAGTATTGACCAATTGAAGCACTTAATAGCTTCTTTTTGGAAACAAATGCCTTCTTTAGAGACAAAGATTCCGATAGGTGATTTTGAGATTTTTAAGACAGTTTCCAAACATCCTACAGAAGAGTTTGACTTAAATGCTTATTTGTCAGAACACATCGACATAAGCCCCAATCAAATGTCCGCTACTCGTACCAAACAAGTCAAAGAGGGCTATTATTACTTGTATCGAAAAGCTTTGGTGAACAGAATTCAAGGAAAAGAGTACAAGCTTGCCAAACGTCTTACACTCTTGGAAACTGGTTTGCGGAAACAAAACGAACAGGTCATTTACAAAGCCCTTCGATTGATGCAACGATTGATTCAGCCAACTTCCATCACCTCTCCCACCAACTATACCAACACCCAACAGAAACTCATCAAACTCACGGGGCTTTCGGAGCCAGACTCAACGATGATTTTGATAATCAATAGGCAGAGACCTTTGAAGATGATAGTCGCAAAAGACGAAAAATTTGTCTTTGACAATATAGAATTGACCTTTGGGGACAATACGCTAATTTGTTACAACCAAGATTTCCTATTTTTAGACAACCACAAGTACCACCTGCACATTCACCTCGAACGCCATTATCCGTTTATTGGCATGCACGACCCATTGACTCAAAAGGATTTCCAAGAGAGTGAAGCCCAAATCATTATGCGGTGTACTACCTGCAAAAACTATGAGTACGATTTCTCGGTGGAAGAAAATAATAATGTATGTGTATTTCCAAAATGTGAAGGCAAATCATTTTGGAATTGGGAGGATACAGAATATTGGATGGAATTTTAATAGTGGCATTTTTTTTGTAACAACAGTAGTTGATTATGTTCAAATACACACAAAAGTCATATCACCTCCTTTCTGACAAAAATAAGTTCAAGGAAGCCCATACCATATCCAATATTTTTTCTCTTTTAAAAATATTGATGTTGTGTGCGCTATTTCCTTTTCTTGAAATGGCTGCACAAGATTTAAAATTCTCCAGTTCCTATTTTGATAAAATCACTACGAATGAAGGGCTTTCTTCAAATATGACAAGAGCCATCATTCAAGACAAGGAAGGCTTCATATGGATGGGAACTTCCAATGGTTTAAATAGGTTTGATGGCAAAAATTTCAGAATATTTAGGCATGATTGGGACAATCCAAATAGCATTAGTGACAGTCATATTAATTGTTTATTAGAGGATAGTAAAGGTTTCTTTTGGATTGGAACAATGCGGGGAGGGCTTTGCAGATATAGAGAGGATGGGACATTTGACGTGTTCCGACATCACCCAGACATTCCCAATTCCATTAGTGACAATCAAGTACATTGTATATACGAAGGCAGGAAAGGAGAATTGTGGATAGGAACTCAGAATGGCTTAAATAAATTTGACTATGAAAAAGAGCATTTCGAAAGTTACATCCACAATCCAGCAGATTCCAATTCGCTTTCTCAACAGCCTGTATTGAGTATATTAGAAGATAGAAATGAAAGGTTGTGGGTAGGCACATGGGCTGGCGGTATGAGTCTGTTTATACCACCCAATACAATAG